>JAITJT010000071.1 GCA_031278795.1 Deltaproteobacteria bacterium
TTTCCTCTCTTGGACTCGGATTCCCCCTCTGAGCCTTCAACTTTGGATTTTTTGGTTCTGAGCTTGGTTACTATCTTTGGAGTTTTGGGATGCTTAGGTCTGGGGCCCCGCTTCCTGGCGGGAAACATCTCATAACTTTCTTCAAAATCTTCAACAGTCTCGACAGGAGGCGCCAAATCCGGCAGTTGTTCGCTTGTTTTGGCGATATTTTCCTCTACCCGGGCCTGCTCCTTTTCCCGGTCGAATTTAGCGCGTTTCGTCCGTTTGAGCTGACTGGGGATTATCTCCACAACTATCTTCTGTTTTGGCTTAGGGGTACTGGGCTCGGTGCCTATGGCAGACTCTCCCCCTTTAGGGGGCTTTGTGGCAGCACCGCTAGTTGACTTCTTGTCTTCTGTCATTTGATGTCCCCAGATAACCAGGTGTTCAAAAATATTATGTGTGGAATTTAAGGTGAATTCTTTTTATTCTATGAGGCTTTTTTATAAATCTTGCACTTAACCATTGTATTTAGCAATTAATTTTAGACATCATACTTAATAATTTATCTTAAAATAAGCTTAACCAATAAACTTAGCTACTATTACTAGCCAAAACGCTTAACTTTTTTTTATTTACCTTTCTACTCTATTTTTCTAGAGTTTTTAGCTCAGTTGTTCTTTGGCTCTAAGTCTTTGTTTTTCTTTTGGCTCTGTTTTTTTGTTGCCAATTGGCACAATTTTTTACTTTTCCTCTGTTTATCTTTTTTTCTTTTCGTGAAGCGAGATTAAATATATACTTTTATATTTTATCTAAAGCTCTTTTTACTTAGCCCATGTACTCCGGCAGATCCGCGGGAAGATAGGTGGTGGGGCGTTTAGCCTCTGAGTTGTTGGCGACCATGAGGGCCACCTCGTCTAGGAAGTCATCGTCCGCGAAGGTTCTGGCCTTGTGGGGGCAGAGCTTGATGCAGGCGGCGCAGGCAATGCATTTTGAGAGGTCTATCCTGTTAGGGTCTCCGTCCGTGAAAGCGTTGGTGGGGCAGCTGTGGACGCAGACCCGGCACAATTCACAGGAGCGTGGCCTTAGCGCGAAGCTCACTTTCGGGGGAATCTCATAGTTTTTGTAAACGGATTTGCGTCCTTTGGCGAGAGTCATCCTAGGCACCACGTAGTTACTGAACAAGGTCTGCCTGATACCTACCCCAAATACCCTGGCCGCCTCCTTGTCGGCGAAATTGGGACGGTTCTTTCCTAAGACGTGGGAGTAAGAGTGCTCCCCCACGAAACTTCCGGCGGCCTTCACCTCATAGTCCCGGTTCACGCAGAGGTCGTAGAGCTCTAAAAGAGCATCCCCGGGGCCTACGTTACCGTAGACCACCACGGCCGCGACCGGACGCCTCCCCTTGGGGAGGGTTCCCACAAAGTCCCGGACAATGATCGGTAGCCTGCCCCCGTAGACCGGGAAGGCCAGGAGCACGAACTCGGCGTCATCCAGCTGCACCGGCTTGTTTCTATCGGCCGGGAGCGTCAGGTCGAACTCCCGGGGATTGATAGCCAGACCCTGGGCTATGCTTTTAGCTATCGATCTGGTGGTCCCGGTGGGGCTGAAATAAATAAGGGTATTGCGAATGACCTGGTGAGCCATCTACCTCTCCAGTTAGCTTCTCTTGAATGCTATGAAACCCAGAGGAGGCAGGGTGAGGTTGAGGCTCTGGGCCCGGCCGTGGGCTCCAATGGGGTCGGTATGGACGCCGCCCCCGTGCCCCACGTTGGCCCCACCGTAGATATCCGAGTCTGAGTTTATGAGCTCTTTCCAGAAGCCGGGTGTTGGCACACCTATGCGGTAATTCTCCCTCACCACCGGGGTGAAGTTGAAGACGAAAAAGATTGAGTCATTGGGGTTGTTGCCGTGACGCATGAAACTTATGATCGAGCTGTCGGAATCCCTAAAGTCCACCCACTCGAAACCCCTCCAGTCGTAGTCCAGCTGATAGAGGGCCGGCTCGTTTAGGTAGAGGTGGTTTAGGTCCCTTACGAAATTCTGAATCTTCTTGTGGAAGGGATTGTCCAGAAGCTCCCAGGAGAGCTGGGAGGCGTGGTTCCACTCGTTTATCTGCCCGAACTCACCACCCATGAAGAGTAGCTTCTTTCCGGGTTCCGCGAACATGTATCCCAAGAGTAGCCTCAAATTGGCGCTCTTCTGCCAGTAATCACCGGGCATCTTGTCCCAAAGGGACCTCTTGCCGTAGACCACCTCGTCGTGGGAGAGGGGCAGACAGAAGTTCTCATGGAAGGCGTAGAGGAGGGCGAAGGTCAAACGCTCCATGTTGTAGCGGCGGTAGATAGGGTCCTTGGACATGAAGTCCAGCATGTCGTGCATCCAGCCCATGTTCCATTTGAACATGAAGCCTAAACCCCCTAAGAATACGGGCCTGGAGACCGCCGGAAAGGCGGTGGACTCCTCGGCTATGGTCATAGCCCCGGGAAAGAGCTCATAGAGCTTGGTGTTCATGGTCTTGATGAACTCCATAGCCTCCAGGTTCTCCCTTCCTCCGTATTGGTTGGGTATCCACTCCCCCTCTTTGCGGGAGTAGTCCAGATACAGCATGGAGGCCACGGCATCCACCCTAAGTGCGTCCACGTGGAAGAGGTCCGCCCAGAACAGGGCGTTGGCCACCAGGAAGTTCTTCACCTCCTTGCGGCCGTAGTTGAAGACCAAGGTGCCCCAGTCCGAGTGCGCCCCCTGGCGCGGGTCCGCGTGCTCATAGAGATGGGTCCCGTCAAAGTATTCCAGGGCAAAGGAATCCCTGGGGAAGTGGGCCGGTACCCAGTCCACAATCACCCCTATTCCGGCCTGGTGGCACTTGTCCACCATGTAGCGGAAGTCATCTGGGGTCCCAAAGCGGGAGGTGGCCGCGTAGTAGCCCGTCACCTGGTAGCCCCAGGAGGCGTCAAAGGGGTGCTCAGCTATGGGCATGAGCTCCAGCCAGTTGAATCCCATGTCCTTCATGTAGGGGACCAGCTCGTCGGAGAGCTCCCTGTATGTTTTCCAGGTGCCGTCACTATTGCGCCTCCAGCTACCCAAGTGCACCTCGTAAATGCTCAAGGGCTGTGTCAGCTGGTTAATCCTGGGGCGCTCGGTGAGCCATTTATCGTCGTTCCAGGTATAATGGTGGAGGTCATAGACAATGGAGGCCGTCTTGGGGCGCTGTTCCATGTAGTAGCCAAAGGGGTCGGATTTCACCAAGGGCGGGCCACCCTCCTGGGTGGTTATCTCGTACTTGTAGAGATCCCCCTCGGTGAAGTGGGGAGCGAAGAGCTCCCAGACCCCGGAGGAGCCCCTGGGCCGCATCTGCAGCCTTCTTCCGTCCCAGTAGTTGCGATCCCCCACCAGGGCCACCTTCTTGGCGGAGGGCGCCCACACGGCGAAGAGCACCCCTTTGACACCCTCATGCACTATGGGATGGGCCCCCAACTTGTCATAGGCCCTATAGTGGTTGCCCTCGTTCCAGAGGAAGAGATCCAGTTCACCCAAGACAGGCTTGAAGCTGTAGGCGTCGTAGAAGCTTGAGACATCGCCGTTTTTGAACTTCACCTTGAGGCGGTAGGGCTCGTAGTGGTGGTCTCCGTAGAAGTAGCCTTGAAAGAGTCCCTCCAGGCCCTCGCCCATGGGTTCCAGCTTCAGGGGCCCGCTGGGGAGTAGCGCCTCAACCTGCGCGCCGTCCTCAACCAGGGCCCTAAAGACCACGCAGGACTTTCCGTCCTTCCACAGAGGCCGGGCCCCCAGGTAGGAGAAAGCATCGCTCATATCGCCCCTCAGCATGATTTCGGCCTGTGTGTCTGGCATCCGGAACCTCCCCTTTTTTCTAGCTTTTCCCCACTGGGCCGGGGTTCTTTTAATTGACACAAGTATATCATACAATATCATTTTAATGGTAGAAGGCCCATTTCGGGAGTCTTTAGCTAAAAGGCCAAAATCCCCCTCTTAAGGCCCATGGGGGCCTTCTCTGAGAAGGCCCGCAGAAATAGCTTTTTCTTGAAACCCCAAATAAGTCCCTAAGGGAGTATGGCCTCCACCTAAGAAGCCTGTCTAAGGACAAACCAGAGAAATTTATTTTTGAGCGTTAACTTGTTGTAGCTCACTTTTCGGCACTTTGGCCGTTTTTTAGAAAAAAGCCCTGCCTGAGGCTCCCCTGGCGCACTCCTTCCTTACATAGGCTTTTAGAAAAGCTTAGGGGGAAGCGTGTTTTTTCTAAACTTTGTACTTTATGTTTTGGTAACTCTTGGTATCCTTGTTAGTTTTTTTAGGGTCTTTGCATCCATGTTTTTTCTTGGGTCTTTAACCCAATGTATTTCTGAATCACTTCTGTTTACAAAAACTAAAACCATAAGAGCTATCTGGCAAAAATCAGCATGGGCGTATATGAAATAGCACTTATAAAACTTTTATCTTTTTTTTTCTTTATAGCTTTAAACTGTAGCGTCTTTAGATATTTTTTTCTTTGTAGCTTTGGGCATAAAGGCCAATAGATCAATATTTGCCAAAATTTTTCTAGTTTTTAAGGGAGGAATCCAAAAAAAAATTTTGCTGAACACTTTTTTAATGGTTCTGGCCGCGGTGGGCTTGGTTCTCCTCAACGCCATGTTCGTGGCCGCGGAGTTCGCCTTCGTACGCGTCAGGAGCACAAGGCTTCTGCTCCTTAGCCAATCCGGCTCCAAGGTGGCCAAGGCAGCGCTCTTTGGTCAGAGGCACCTGGAGGACTACCTCTCGGTGTGCCAGCTGGGCATAACCCTGGCCTCACTGGGCTTGGGATGGCTGGGGGAACCGGCGGTCGCTAGGCTCTTAAGGCCTCTTCTGGAATACATTGGCGTAAGTAACCCGACCATCATCCACTCCCTCTCGGTCATCACCGGCTTCATCCTCATAACCTTCGCGCACGTGACCTTCGGGGAGCTGGCCCCCAAGAACATCTCCATCCGGGCGGCCGAGTCCACGGCCCTATTTTTGGCGTGGCCCATGCTCATCACCTACCACGTCTTCAGGCCCTTCGTCACCCTCCTCAACCTCTCGGCCCAGGTCATCATGGTAATCATAGGGGCCTCCAACTGGAGGAAGTCCCCGGCCTACTCCACCGAGGAGCTGAAGCTCCTCATAGCCGAGTCCAAGGACGACGGACAGCTAGACGAGGTGGAGGAGAGGCTCCTCAACAACGTCATGAACATGGACAGGCGCCTGGCGAGGGACATCATGGTTCACCGCACCAAGGTGGTCACTCTCTCGGTGGATAGCTCCCTGGAAAGGGCGGTGGAGACCATCCTCATCCACGGGCACACCAGGCTTCCGGTCTACGACGGGGAGAGGGACAACGTGACGGGCTTCATCCACGCCAAGGATCTCCTAAGCCACAAGAGCCCCAATCTGCGCTCCATAGTGCGCCCGGCCATGTATATCTACGAAAACATGCCCACGGACTCTCTTTTGGAGCAGATGCTCAAGAAAAACACCAAGATGGGCCTGGTCTGGGACGAGTACGGGGCCTGGCAGGGCTTACTCACCTTAGAGGACATCCTGGAGGCCATAGTGGGGGAAATTAGAGACGAGTTCGACCGTGAGGAGCCCCCCATCACCAAGAGCCCGGAGGGCTGGTTACTCTGTGAGACCACGGTCTCCCTAGACGAGCTGGG
>JAITJT010000132.1 GCA_031278795.1 Deltaproteobacteria bacterium
GACTATAGGACTACTTTCTCAGCAGATCTTAATAAAATGTTGCCTCGACTCCCGCTTGTGGACAAGTTAGACGAGTTCATGTCTTTCTCAAAGGCGGGCCGCGCTCTAGCTGATCTTCACATCAACTACGAGACTGTGAAAGCCTATGACAAAGTAACCATCACGGGCGCGGAGAAGGGTAATTTCATCGTAGACAAGATTCGCTTTCTAAGTAAAGACAATAAAACAACCATCCAATATAACCACGACATCCGTATTTCCGGCATTCCGCTTGAAGCCTATGAATACGTGGTTAACGGTCGCTCTGCTCTAGAATGGATACTCGATCGATATCAGGTCAAAATCGACAAAGACAGCGGCATTAAAAACGATCCAAATGATTGGGCAAAGGAGCACGATCAGCCTAGATACATCCTGGATCTCATATTAAGCGTTATCACAGTCAGCCTTGAAACTATGAAGATCGTCAAATCATTGCCTAGGCTGGAGTTTTAAGATTCTCATCTGAAGTGACAGCCCACATGCCAAAACTTAAGCTTTTTATTAATTTAATCCTCTCTTTTCATGCTCCAAAGTCTTCCCGCCTTTCAGTTCTACTCTGAAGTAAACTTATAAACTCCATTAGACAGATTAAGATATTTTACATACTTGGTTTTTAACATACAGCCGCTCAAGCATTTATGAAATAATTATGCCTAGGAGGCGCATATAGTTACTACTATTTTTGGCAGTTCCTTTCCATTATAGGCTAAATACGCGTATTTTATCCCACCTTCATTTATCCCATCCAACAATTCTCACACTAACCACATTTCTTCCCCAAATCCTCAGCAGTCGCTCTTGATCCAACCAAACTTTCCCAAAACCAGCTGAACTCAAAATTTTTTGTTTTTTCCCTTGGACTCCCCAAACTTGGAGTGTTTTGTGAGCTTTCACAGAAAACACAGTGATTTCGCAAATTTTGACGATTAAATTTTGTGCTATAATATCAACGGGTTTTTCACGGCTGTGATGAAAATACCCCCCGTCTCTCACGGTTTTTGCCGAATAAGCGCGTGATTAAACCATCTCCATTCTATGCATCTAGTTGCTTAAGCTCCAGCGACTTACTCTATTTAGGACAACCATGAAGATCAAACTAAATTCCCTCAAAGAAGCTTTAGTCAAGCGAGAGCAGCTGGCGGAAGCGGGCGGCTCATTGGTTTTCACCAACGGGTGCTTTGACCTCTTGCACCCGGGGCACCTTAGCTACCTGAGCCAGGCCAGGGCCTTGGGGGATGCTCTGTTTATAGGCCTCAATTCAGACGATTCCACCAAACGCCTCAAGGGCCCCAAAAGGCCCGTGAACAACGAGATGGATCGGGCCTATATGCTCTCAGGTCTATATATGGTTGATTCCGTAATAATTTTTCCCGAGGACACCCCCCTTACCTTAATCGAGGCCCTTAAGCCCGATGTAGTGGTAAAGGGAGGTGACTGGACGGTGGATAACATTGTGGGTGGAAGGGAAACCATAGCTAGGGGTGGAAAGGCTGTATCCCTACCCTTTTTGCCGGGCTTCAGCACCACTGAGCTTATCTACCGCATAGTTGAGGTTTACACCACTTCCTGAAAGACTAAATATTCAGGGTTAAGACATGACTTCAGGTAAAGAGCAAAATTTTTATAAGGCCTTGGAGGTCTCCCAGAAGGTATCAGCGGACGATCTGAGAGCCGCTTACCTGAAGCTTGCCCTCAAGTGGCACCCTGACCGTAACCCGGGTGACTCAATAGCCGAGGAGCGCTTCAAGCTGGTGAGCCAGGCCTACGCGGTGCTCCGCGACCCGCAGGCCAGAACCCGCTATGATAGGCTGCTCGCCAAAAAGGCTGGAAAACTGCGCCCCAGAAAACCCTCTCCCAAGCCGGCCCAGGGCCCCAAGCCCCCAAATCCGGTCAATGGCTACAGCTCCAGCCCCGGAGGCTACGGGCCGCCACCTCCCTCCAAGGTAAAGCCCAAGACCCCACCCAACGACCCTTTCGCCTTCAGCCAAAGCGGCTCGGCCTTCACCACCAGCCATACGGCCACTTACACCAAGAAAGAACAAAAGACAGAGCCCAAAAAGGAGCCTATAAAACCCACAAAAATCACCATATCCCCCAACCCACCCACCAAGAATCCACCACCAGGCTCCGGGCCCATCAATCCGCCCCAGAAGGGCCCCAAGAAGATAACTCCGCCCAAGCCGAAGGCGCCGGATCCAGAGGATATAATCCTCACCTACTTCACCACCCCCGAGGGACAGGTGTCCTTGAAGAAGATCAAGGAGGAGCTCACCAAGACCGGGCTGGGCGCCAACTCTCCCGTTTTGGACAAGCTCAATGAAAAGACCAAGAAGACCTCTCCCTTCCACAACATAACCACGGCCCTGTCCAAGGGAATCGGTGGCATCAAGCGCTTCTTTGTGGGAAACCCCTTCCCGGCCAAGTCCAAGGTGAGTGAATACGACCTGACCTTTGCCCTGGCTCTTAGCCCAGAGGCCGCCAAAAGCGGAACAACCGTGGATCTCCAGTACTTCCAGGACGGCTTTGACCGGCACCTCTCCATAAGGGTCCCCCCCAACACCAAGCCCAACACCAGGCTAAGGCTCTCTGGACAGGGGAATCTCAAGCCCGACAAGTCCCGGGGAGACCTCTTACTCACCATAAACATCCCACCCAAACCAGGTGCAGTAATGCCCTGAGCCCCTCACTACCCACATTTCCTATATCTAGTCAAAATTATTTTATTACATAAAAATATGGTTAATTTTACATAAATTTTACATCAAAACCTTTGCTTTTTAAAATCACTTGGACTATAGTACGTCCTTGTCTCTGAGCCCTCATTGAAGGGCCCACTGCCCAGGCACATGCCCTGGGCTTTTTCTTTCACTAAGGAGGTCACACCATGACCAATCTTAACACCACAAACCTCAGGCCCACAGATCACATCACCGCGGCCTTAGTCAGCGCCGCTTCCAATTGGGCAGAAGACTTCCAGGGAGAGTTCCCGGGCCTCTTCGCCTCCAGCTCAAAAACCGCTCCGGCGCCAAAGGACAACCCGCGCGGCGATGGCAATGACCTGGGCCTTGGATCCAACCCGGTATCCCGGGCCGCCCACAGCTGGGCAGAGAATTTCAAAAGGGAAAACCCCAGGCTATTTGCCCAGAAACCCGCCCGCATCACCAGGGCTGAAACAAAGGTTTCGCCCTGCGTTTCCTGCAGGCCCAGGTTCACACCCCAGATCTAGATTAGGCCAAAGGGGGATATTTCCCTCTGGAATTTTCCGCGCCTAAAAAGGGCGTTTACCAATTCTTAGACAGCATTTTTACAAAAAAAAGCGCGTAGGTGCCTACTTAGGCCCATCTTTTAGCGCATAAATCAATCCTGCCTTTCACCTTCCCGCAACTTATGCGGGAGGCGAAAGGTTTTTTTATGCCTGATCCTTAAATGGCGTTTTAGTCCTCTGGTGTATGGCTTTCCACATGGTTCAGTTGTTTAAGCTATACGCTATACGCACAAATAAGTATACGAGGCCTTTCTACTTGGCTGGGAACGTCACTTAGGTGAGACGGAGATAAAAATATCCCCCAGAACCCTTGGTTTTATTTTTGAGCGCCTTCAAAACAAATCGCCACACACATACCTCTCAACGCCTATCCGGGCTTTAAGACATGCTTTCCCTAGGGAAAATACATTTCCGTAAATGTATCTTTTCCATGTTATGGAAAGCGCTATCCATTTTTTTTAGCTTTTGCAAAAAGCTGAAAAGCCCTGGTCAGCCTTCCCATGCCCCAAAAATTTAATTTTTTTTGAATTCTGGAATTAAGCTAAAATTACATATATATATGCTATAAATTAACTAAATTATTTTAAAAAAAATATTTTTTCATTTTTACGTAATATTTACGTATATATCGAATTTTATCAAATTCTTGTATAAGGCATAGCAACGAAATTTCGTGAAATAATAAGCCAAACAAGCAAATTCTTTTAAAGAACCTAGAGCGACTAAAATAATTCCTTCATAATATTAAAGAAATTGACGCGGATCAAACAGCGAAAGGCATAGCTACTACATACATACCTTATAATGAATTTTAAATGCATATAGTGGAAAAAATACTTTCCGAATAAATGCTGCAAATATTATATTTATCTTAGATTTAAGACAATGTTAATTTATAAAAATAATAAATTTTCTTAGCTTTAATATGTAAAATTATAAACAAATTACCTAACAAAGCTCCGCAAAATTATTGCGTTTTCATTTGCGTATTCTTGTGAATTTTTATATAATAAAATCGATTTCAGAGAGTTTTTTTCTGTAATCGCATTTTTTTCCACCCAATCCTCCTCCCTCCAAAACAAAAAGATTTCTCTATTCGAGGTGCCAGAACTCCCCCTTGATCAAGGCGATAGGCACCAAAGGCCCTTACCACAAGTTCAAGTTCTTCCTAAAAATTCAAAAGATTCGTGATTAAAAAAACTGGGGGGGATTTTCTCGATAATATTTCAAACAAAAAGGATTTCATTTTTTCTCCAAAATGCTTGTCTCATAATTTCCATTTGATTTTTTTCAATGCCTTTTAATCATATGGGCCAAAATCATATGAACCAATAACCATAATTAAAAAGCTCACAAGCGTTTTATTTTGAGCTTTAAGATTGCAAGGTCTTCGATTACTTTTTCGACATCCAACGCATGAGTTCCAAAATATTTTGGGACAATTCTATTAACCATTCTTAATATTTACCGCTAAAAACGGAACATTTTGAGGTGTATATGAAAAAAAATGACGAAGAAGCCTTGGCTTTCACAGCCTATCTCCGCTCTGAAATTGTTAAGCTGGGTTTCGGATCGCAGGCCAAACTCGCGGTCAAGTCCGGGGTCAGTAAAACAATGATAAGCGACATACTGTCAAATCGCACCAAGGGAAGACCCTTAACCCGCAAAAAAATCACCATGGCCCTTGGGCACAGCTATGAAGACGCAGTGGCGCTGGGAAGGAAGATCCTCTCCACAAAAATGGCAAACGAGGCTGTGATCGAGGGCAAAAGCTTCAACTTGGGCCAGGTGGAGATTCCTTCGGTAATCTACCTCCTGGCTGAAAACCGCGACCTCAGGATGAAACTGGAGGAAAAAGAGAGGCTCCTCAACGAGGCCTTGAATCCACACCAGGAAGAGCTAGAGGAAAGCCAGGCCCTAGAGCCCCAGACCGA
>JAITJT010000261.1 GCA_031278795.1 Deltaproteobacteria bacterium
GCGACGTTGGTTGTCAAAACCCGGGACCGCATTGCCCTGGTGGGGCAATCGGGCTCGGGTAAGAGTACGCTTCTGGACATGCTGGCCATGGTCTTGGCGCCCGACATAATGGATGAGGGTGGGGAGTTCATGTGGAAGGGGGGAACATCCGAGAGCCTGGACATCTTCCGCGATTGGAAGAGCAGAAGCTCCAAGAGGCGGGAGAGACTTAGGAGACGCGACCTAGGTTACGTGCTCCAATCCGGTGGGCTACTACCATTTTTAAGCGTTCGCGATAATATCTTGCTTCCCGCCAGGCTCAAGAACTCTCCCAAGGGGCCTAATCTGGAGCAGAGGCTCCACTATCTAGCAGAGTCTCTAGGCATAGACCATCTCCTAAAAAAACTCCCGGGTGTGGTCTCGGTGGGGGAGCGCCAGAGAGTGGCCGTGGCGAGGGCCCTCATTCACTCACCGTCCCTTCTTCTGGCGGACGAGCCCACGGCGTCCCTGGACCCGCCCACGGCGGAGAAGGTCTTTGGGCTCTTTCTGGAACTCGCCTCTGAAACCGATGCCGCCATTGTGCTAGCCACCCACAACCTCTCCCAGGCCGAGCGCTTCGGTTTCGCGGCCCATTTGATCGACTGCAAGTCCGAAGGCGACAAGATTGTATCCAAGCTCATAAACCCCACGGGTACAGATGGGCCGCTTTCTGGCAATCTCTTTGTGGTGAAGAGCGCGGACGGGCCTGTGGCGCCCACTGACTAAAGAAATCGCCTTTAATATATCTTTTGCATATGTGACTCCACTCTAAGACATCTGAGTAATCATACCAATCAAGAAAATTACGCGGGGGACAACATTTTAGCCGTAACCTTAGAGCTTGCCATCAAGCGTTACCTCCACGACTGGCTCTTTTCCTTAAACTCCATCCTGGCCATGGTGGCGTTTTTGGTGCCGCTACTTTCCGTCATGGGCATCCATGACGGCATGGTGGGGACGCTTGTTTCCCGCTTCGTGTCCAACCCCAGGCACCTGGAGATTGTCCCCAAGGAGTATCCCAATTTCTCACGAGAGTTTATCGAGTCCTTGCGGAACGATCCGGACACGGCCTTTGTGGTGCCGCTCACCAGGTTCCACTCCTGGACGGTGAAGCTCTCCAAGGACAATGAGACCTACATAGACGTTAAGATCCATCCCACCGGGGCGCACGACACCCTTAGGGCCTTCTCCGATCCCAAGGACGACATAGACCAAGAGATTGGTCTAACCGAGGTATTCGTGGGCGTGAGGGTCGCGGAGAGCCTCAAGCTCAAAGCCGGAGACACTCCCACGGTGCGCTTCACCCGCAGGCTCCCGGGTAAACCCCTGGAGGTGGCGGACGTGGTGGTGACGGTGAGGGGAATTCTTCCCTTAAATGTCATAAGGGATCTAACGATACTCACCTCGGTCAGGTTCATGGAGCTAATAGAGGAGTACAAGGACGGCTTCGAGGCTATCCCCCTAGGGCTTCCTGGTGAGCCTTACGTCGACCGCGAGGCCCCCTACTACAGCTTCCGCCTCACGGCCAAGGACTTTGACGGGGTGGAGCGTTTGCGCCAGAAGCTGGAGGCCGGAGGCCTGGAGGTGGACACCAAGAGCTCGGATATATCCTACATAAAGTTCATGGACAACGCCTTCAACACCGTCTTTCTCACCCTTCTGGTGGTGGTGGGCGGTGGGGCCTTCGCCTCGGCCGCCTCCAACTCCATCGACCAAGTGGCTAAAAACAGAAAGGCCTTGGCCTATCTAGCTCTTTTGGGGATTTCCCGCAAATGCCTCTTCCTCTTCACCTCCTTCCAGGCGGCCATCACGGGCTTTTTCGCCTCCATCGGGGCCTGTTCGCTCTTTTTGGTGGTGGAGCACGTCCTCAACAGCTACTTTATTGGGGCGGAGTACTCTGTGAGCCGCAACTTAGGCGGATTCAACCGGGTCTGCTATCTCTCCTCCGAGAAGCTCTTTTTGGCATCCGGGATAATCATACTCTTCATGATACTGGCCTCCTTTGCGGCCTACTCGGCCCTTTCCTCCATTGAACCCTCCGAGGGCATGAGGGATGTGTGATTATTAAAATGCACCCATTGAATTTAGAGAGAAGACCCACTCTTTGAGGCTCTTAACCTAAGAGCCCGCGCTAAGGCGCGGGCTCAAACCTTGTTTAAAAGAGCTAAAAAACCTTGAAATTAAGAGCCAAAAAGAAAACCAAAAGAGAGTAAAATATTAGAAAAATATTTGAGAAATGTTAGAGGAATCTTAGAGGAATCTTAGCGGAATCTTAGCGGAATAATAAGTAGATAAAAACTAGCAAAGGCAAGAGCCATATAGTAAAACCCCACAATTAAAAAATGTTTTCACAAAATATTATTGTTGATATTTTTTTTCTTGTTTTGTCTTTTAGCTAATTTACTAGTTTTAGGTTTGTGTAATTTACTTCTTTTAAGCTTTAATAATATTTGTCTTGTTTTAAGCTTTGATGATATTTCTCGCGCTTAATTTTGGAGTCAAGTGATCTTTTTTCTTCTTCTTTTCCTTGATTTATAAGCGACATAAAATTTTTTTAAAATGGACCTTAATCCCATGCCCAAGATTTCAGCCATCATCTTCTTTATTTTCGCCATCCTCGTCTGGGGCACAGTGGCTCACTCCCAGCTTGTGCGTCAGGTGACGCCCGAGAGCGCCACCAACCCCAAGCCCGATGACAATGACTTCATCATACCGCTCCCCTGCGATCTCACCATGGCCTTTAGGCCGATATTCATTCCGGAGAAGGGATATTTGGGGGAGTTCGAGGGGTCTTTCGGGCAAGACCCAGTGAACACTGAAGGGGATGAGACCAACTTCATAAACCAAAAGCACAAGGTCTACCTGGGCTCGGCTCTCTCCGTCGAGAGCCTCCCCCAGGCCTACCAAGCCAAGGCCCAGGCCATAAAGAAGCAGCTGGGAAATGACCAAGCGGATCGCCAGCTCTATCTCATTGGTAAGTATGAGGTGACCAACGCCCAGTACGAGGCCGTGGTTAATGAAAACTGCAAGCTGGGGGCCGACTCGGCCAGGCCCGTGGCCTCGGTCTCCTTCTATGATGCTTTGAATTTCACCTACAAGCTCATGCAGTATCTCCTGGATCAGGCGCCTGATTCCTTGCCCCGGGAGCAACAGGACAAGAGAAACATAGGGATTCTGAGGCTACCCACGGAGGAGGAGTGGGAGTACGCGGCTAGAGGTGGGCATATGGTGAGTAATGAGTCCCTCACCTTAGAGGACTTCTTTCCCATGGAGGAGGGGAAGACCCCCAAGAACTACGGCCTCTACTATGATGAGATCTCTCCTCCGGTGAGAACCCCCACCAATATAGGGTCCTTTCAGCCAAATCCTGCCGGAATCTATGACACTATCGGAAACGT
>JAITJT010000272.1 GCA_031278795.1 Deltaproteobacteria bacterium
TGAACTGATCTTCATCCACGCGGGGGGGACGCTTTTTGCGCCCCTTCGCGTGGATGTTTTTACGTCCGCGTGTGTGAATCATAGATTACACATGGGGCAAGGGCGGCTATTGTTTGATAGCTAGCTTGTGAAACGAGATCAAGAGACGCAAATGCAACTATAAGCAAATAGCTAAATATCGATAAACGATATAATATAAGCTTCTCAAATTTTGGGTTTGGTTTCAAGAGGATAGTTTTTGACTACGGAATGCATGATTTTTTTTGAAAGATTTTAAAATCATTTTCTAATTCTTTTCCCTGAGAATGCTATGTCTAGTATGCATTTTCTAAGAGACAAGAGCTTGATTTCACTAAATATTTCACCCAGAAACCATCATGTGTAGGAAATAATCGCGCAAAAAACTACAAAAAAAATTACCAACAAGCGAAAATTATTTTGGTGTTTCCCAATTAATAAGTTATAATCACCTTAATTAGCGCTAAATCTCCTCCATATTATAATTTGAAGCTAGAGAGCGGATTCTTAATAACCCTAGCATAAATTTTAAAATTTAAGTGTTGCTTATAGTCACAAATAATCATCCCATAAGCTCCCGATAGGTACCCTTGGTAAATATTTTGCGCTCTGGTAAAGTCTATGCTACCCAAATAAGTTTTTTCCTAAAACAAAGAGTCGCAGACCATACATAGTCTAAATCAGTTCTAGTTTTTTTCTTTCGGAGCAAACATGTCAGAAGTCTTTAAAAAGATCCCTAGTGAGCTATCCTCATTCAAAGAAATGATAAACGAAGGGTATGTCTATGTAGACAAAACCGACATGCTTCATAAACTAATCGTAAGTAACGGAAAATCTTTTTTTCTCAATAGACCAAGACGCTTCGGTAAAACTCTTCTTTTGGACACTTTGGCCGCGATTTTCAAAGGAGATAGAACCCTTTTCGCGGGGCTCAAAATCAGTAATACTGATTATGATTTTAAAAAATACCCTGTTCTTCATTTAAACATGTCACTTGCGAACAAAAGCCAGGGACTCTGATTTATCGTTAAAGAACTAATCCGTCGGATGACTATTAACTTTTTCCGAAAAATAATCTTAAAAAAAATAATAATTTTCTCCGCGTCGCTAGCGTTAGTCGCAAACGTCAAATCACGCGGCTTTTTCAAAAAACATTTATCTTTTAAATGAATATTAAAAAAACTAAAAAATCGCACGCTACTTCTAGATTACATCGAGTCCAAAGATCTCTTTGAAGGCGTTCTGGCTTTCCATTTGGGATAGCGCCGCCAAGTCCTCGGCTTTGGAGAAATCCTTGCAGTACTCCTTTACGGTCTTCTGCTCAAATTTCTTGAAAACCTTCCCAAAATAGCTCCTCTCGTTGTAGCCCGTAAGGGCGGATACCTCGGAGACGGGATACTCGGTGAACAAGAGATAGGCTTTGGCCAGGCTTAACTTTTTCAGATGGATGTATTCCATCACGCTCAAATTGAAGCACTTTTTGAAGGTTCTGGAGAGTGACCCTTGGCTCATGCAGGAATTGTTAACCAAATCGCTAAGGCCAATGTTTTCCCCCATGTTGTTCTCCAGGTACTGGAAGACCTTGCTGAGGCGCTCATGCCTGGTCACGCTGTGGCGCTTAAAGACCGAGTCCATTATGGAAAAGAGGCAGAGCTCCACCACCCTTCCTATGGAGAGGATCCTGGGGTTGGAGAGGGAGAAGGTGGAAGAGGGCCTGAGGCGCTCGTTTTTGTTGCCGCAGATGCCAATTAAGCTCTGGTGTATGCTCTGGAGCTTCATGTTCAAGGTCACCGGGCTGTGGCCGGTCTCCTCCTGGAGGGCTGAGGAGATGTCCGTGGCCCTTTGGTAGAAGTTTTTGAAGTCCTTGGAGAGCACAATGGTGGAGAGGTAGTTCTCCAGGGGGAGGCCCTTGGGTCTTAGGGACTTTTTGAGGGCGAGAAAGCTTTCCACGAGCTCGTCGGAGGAAAGCGGCTTGGTGATATGACCGGAGAGCCTGATTCCCATGAGGAAACGGGCTATCTCATAGTAGTCGTTTTCAGCTATGGTGAAGACGGTGGCCTCCTGGTCAAATTCCAGGATCTCCTTAGTCACGTCCAGGCCCGTGAGCCAGGGCACCTCGATATCCACTATGACAATGTCGGGGTTGTCCTTCTTATACAGTGGGACGACGCTTTCGAGGTTGGAGATGGAATGAGTGACGGAGTAGCCGTCTATGCCGCCTATGATGACGGATAGGGCCTCGCGCACCAGCGGATCGCTGTCCGCTATCATGACCCTAAGCATCTTGACCTCTCTTTTGGAGACGTATGCGCCTTTTTGGCCTCAGGGCTAGGATGAGCGCCAATATTCTTCTTTCTGGGGAAGCTCACATGGGTTCTGGCGCCTCCGCCCGCAAGGGCGGAGCTCTTAAGATAGGACCCTTCCCCAAAAACCGAGCTCAGGCGTTTGAGGGCTAAAGCTACCCGGCCCTCCACATAACTTAGCTCTGAATTCTCCTTGAAGGGGACCTTGGAGTCCTCGATTTTTTTAATGGGGGAAAAGTTGTCTAGGATCTCAAAGACAATCCTGTCGCGCTCCAGGCTAAATGATAGTTTGACGTCCAAAGTAGCCTCCCGGGCGTAGAGACCAAAACACAGCGCGCGCTCCACGAAAGGAAGGAGGGTGTCCACCGGAACCAGGATACCCTGGAGCTCAGAAGGCAGAGCCACCGAGAAACTCAAATGATCACCGTAGCGCATCTTCTGCATGGCTAGGTAGCGGGAGATGGCCTTCCCCTCCTCGTCTAGGGTCGTAAGCTCAGTTCCGGCCGTCTGGATGGCGCTTTTCAGGTGCTCAGCTAGAAGGAGCGACAGGCTGTTGGTGCGCCTGGCCTTCTCCACTATGGAGAGATTGCACAGTGAGCTCACCATGGAGAGAATGAAATGCGGGTTGGGGATAGTGGCTGAGCTTCCCTCCAAGGGCTCAAGGGGTATCTGCAGCGCTTTTTCCGGAGGCACAGGCGGGTAGAGCGCGAATATAGTCTTGGTGAGGAGGGTCTGGAAGTTATCCAGGGTCGCGAAATCATACTCCGGAAGGGCCGCGAACATGGCCTTGGCTATGGGATCCTTTTCCATCTCAGCCAATAGATCGTCAAAACCCGGGAGTTTCTCCTCAGAACTCAAGTTTTGCTCCAGCCTTATGAGGCCCTTTGGGGGACTAAGACACTTGGCCTGGCCTATGACCACATAGTTCTCTAGCCCACTTTCTGAATACACCGGGATGACGGACTCAAGGAGCCCGTAGGGGCAGATATAGGAGAAGCGGTCGCGAAAGAGAGAGGCCTGGGACGCCCCCAGCTCATGGATGAGCCTGCAGTAGGGGCCGAGTTTTTTGGAGCCCAAGGCTGTCGCGCAAAATCCCACAAGCCCGAAGCGCCGCGTGTGAGCCCCGCCAGCAGTATCTAAGAGCATTATGGATTGATTGCTTACTTTGGCGAAGTAATCAAGGATTTCAGAAAGTTTTTGAAGTTCCATGAAATAAGCCTTGGACTTAGGTCTGTGTATAAGCTACTCTTTGATAAAATTTTTTCACGAACTGTGGAATTGTCTTAATCGCGGGTGGATACAGTATGAAAGGTTTTTTAATTTTTGTTTCTTTGATTTTTGACTCTTTTAATTATTAGCTCTTTTGATTCTTAGCTCTTTTGATTCTTAGCTCTTTTGATTTCTAGCTCTTATGATTCTTAGCTCTTTTGATTCTTAGCTCTTTTGATTCTTAGCTCTTTTGATTTTTAGCTCTTTTAAAGATCAAGAGTTGTTTGGATTTACCCGCGGCTCGCTTTAAAACATAAAGAGGTTCTTGGGAATAAATATCAAGGAGCATGTTAAGCCTTAAAATATCTAAAAAAAACCTGGTCTAGCTTATTCTAATATGCCGCGGCTATCTCTTCTTCGTTTCAAATTAGAGGCCTCTAAACGCCCGCCAGCATAGCTAAAAAGTTGGCATCCCAAAACACCTTCCAGACCAGCTAAAGCCCAGGGAGGCAAAAATTTGCAGAAAATAAAAAAGAGTGCCATCAGCACAATTAATTTAAAATAAATCTCAATTTGATAAATATCTATCTTCAATCTAAATTAATCGCGTAATTATATTGTATAACATATCATAGACTAAAA
>JAITJT010000055.1 GCA_031278795.1 Deltaproteobacteria bacterium
ATATTTATTCGTATCGGCAAAAAAGAAACGCTAAAGATAAGCCTGAGTAATAACTTAAATCTGTGGAATTTTTAGATCACAAAAAAAAAGATAGAAACATATTAAGCTCTAACCACAACAAGTTAATGCGGATATTGATTCATTTCCCACAAAATTTTTGTGTTTTTTTTTTTTTTTGTGAGATCACTTTGAAAAAACATTGTCGGGTCCAGACAATCATCTTTTCTTTAATTTCATAACCAGGATAGCTCTAATATCTCATAAAGATATGATAAATATAAATGATAATACGCGTGGAAAAGAAGAATAATTCTAATAATTAAAAAACAACAAAAATGTTTAAAGAGCCAAAATTTCCGCGCCCTTCCTCCAGTAACTGTATGCTTCGCGCCATTAACAGCTGCTTAAAGAGGGAAATATTTCGCCACGTTTTTGGGCCAATTATTGTGGATTTACCGCAAAAAATCTTCTCCTAATTACCCCGACAATTTCTAATCGACCAAGTAAATTGACTGCTAGAAGATTATTCCAAACTAAGCGTACTAACTGAGTATTCTTCGTAATAACGAAAATGATGTTCGTGGTTACGATTAGTTAAACTCTCACTTCCCCCTAAAGAGGGCGTGCCTCCACTTCAGGCTCTCG
Source organism: Deltaproteobacteria bacterium (assembly GCA_031278795.1). The sequence goes on from JAITJT010000055.1 coordinate 646, forward strand.
AAGAAGGCGAAGGCTTCCCTCTCGTGGAAGAGCGCCTCCAGCCCCGTTGGCACCTCACGTGCTTTAGCATTTTCTTCCCTAAGGTTCCTTAGGCGCTCCAAGGTGGAGGGCGCCTGCCCGCCTCCCTCGAGGCACCCTTCCGGACAGCACATCACCTTTACAAAGGCGTAGTTTTGGTTTCCTCCGGCTATCCCATCGAAAACCTTGGCGGCCGCGGCCATGCCAAAGACCAAGACGAAGCTCAAGATTTGCCCGGCGTGGGGGACTTTAATTTCCACCACGTCATCATAGGATTCACCTTTCGCGTTGGTCCGGCCCTTTTCCCCCAGGCTCTCCAGGGTGTAGATGGCTCTGGCGATCCCGTTAAGGCCCTCGTTTGAATCCGTAGCCGGCACGCCCTCGGCGATGGAGGGATCCATTTGCCCGCGCTTAAGCCTTGTTAAGTCCATACCGGATATCTTTATGAGTCTTACGAGCTCCCGGGTGGTGAGGGCGTGGTCAAATGTGGGCACAACTGAACTTGGGCGAGACTCAATCTCAAACTTCCTGGCCAGACACGGTGAAACCGTGAAGGCGGAGGGTTTTAGCTTGACTGGACTATCGGTTTGGGTAGCGATTTCAGGCGCTTGACAGTCGTCCTTGTCGGTGTTCCGGTTCAAGATTCCGTAGATGTCATCTATCCCCAAAACCTTTGAGACAAGTTTAAGGAGAGAGGGGTAGTAGGTGCGGATAAAGCCCTCCCAGGAAGTGCTGCAACTAGAGATTAGGGGAAGGCTCTCTGGAGTCTGGAGCTTTTCCAGAAGCTCATTGGCGAGGGCTACCGAGGCGATGGATTTGAAGAAGTCCCTTTGGAAAACCCTTCTAAAACCTAAGCGCTTAAAAAGGAGGGGGCCTAGGTCCTTGGTGAGTGTTCCCGGAGGTAGCTTAAACTCGTCCGTGAGCCCTATCAAGCTCTCATTGGAGAACACCACGGAAGTGGAGAGCTCTGGGTCATAGAGGGCATCGAGCGCCAGGTCCACCTCATCTGACTGATAGATGGCCGCGACCGGACAGACGGCCGCGCACCTTCCGCAAAAGACGCAGGGGCCGCACTTAAACTCATCCCCGTAGGGGGTGCTCACGGCGAAATCCAGGCTTCTAGCCACCGTGGATATGGCTCCCACCTTCTGCTCCACCTGGCAGGCGGCCACACAGCGGGCGCACTTCACGCACTTCTCCATGTCCCTAATGAGGGTGGCGGACTCGGATTTGGGTTTGGGTATAATTGGGTCCTTCAAGAAGCTAAGCTTCTTGATACCAAACTGGAAGGCTAGTTTCTGGAGGTCGCAGTTGAGGTTCTTTTCACAAGAGAAGCAGTCGTCCGGATGCTGGGACAAAAGGAGCTCCACTATCTCCTTTCTCATGTTAAAGAGGGCGGGACTCTGGCTCGTAACCTTAACCCCCTCCCAGACCTCGGTTGCGCAGGCCGCCTTGAGCCTACCTCCGCCGTCGCACTCCACCACGCAGAGCCGGCAGACCGCCCGCTTGTAGAGTCCCGGGAAATTGCACAGAGTGGGGATTTTTACCCCTATGCCCCTGGCGGCATCAAGGATTGTGGTACCCGCTGGAACCTTGAGCTTCATGCCGTCAATGAAGAGGGTCACCATTGACTTATGGGAAGTGTCGTGTGTGGAATGCTCCATATCTCAACTCATGCTTAAATTTAGGCTTAGGCGAATTTTCTTTGCCTGAGGCCCATCTCGAATTCCTCCGGGAAGGCCTTCCAGGCGCTCTTGTGGGCCGTGGCCGCGGCCTGGCCAAGGCCGCAGAAGGACGCCCTGGTCATAGTGGTTATTAGATTCTTAAGGGAGTCTAAATCGCTTAAGTACATGCTCTTGGGATTCTCTAGCTCATAGAGGTACTTAAGAAGGGCGCGGTTGCCTTCCCTACATGGGGCGCACTTGCCGCAGGACTCGTGGATGAAGAACTCACTGATTGATTTGAGGTAATCAAGTATGGAAACCGTCTCATCCATGACCACAATGGCGCCGGATCCAACGCTTAGGCCCTGCTTTCTTAGATCCGCGTAGCTGTAAGGGGTATCCAGCTTCTCTTTGGATAGTATGGGCCCGCTGTTACCACCCAGGTGCGCGAACTTGAACTGGTTTCCGCCGCTTATGCCGTCACCGAAATCTTGGTCAAAGATTAACTCCCTCAGAGTGAGGTGGCCCAGGGCCACCTCATAGACTCCAGGCCTCCTTATGTGCCCGGAGAGACAGATGAGCTTGGTGCCGCCGCTGTCCGGATGGCCAACAGATAGGTAGTTGGCCCCTCCCATGTTCAAGACAATGGGGACATTGGCGAAGGTCTCCACGTTATTGACCAGGGTGGGGTTTAAAAAGAGCCCCACCTCGGCTAAGTGTGGCGGCTTGATGCGCGGCCTACCCACCCGGCCCTCGGTGGAGTTGAGGAGCGCGGAGTTCTCCCCGCAGACGTAAGCCCCGGCCCCGGAGACTATCTCTATGTCAAAGTCGAAACCCTTTCCCAGGATGTCCTTTCCCAGATAGCCAGCCTTCCTAGCGCTCGCGAGGGCCTTTAAAAATCGCTTCTGTATGGCGCGGTACTCACCGCGCACGTAGATGAATCCTTTTTCAGCCGCAAATACTAGGCCCGCTATGGTCATTCCCTCTATTAGCCTAAGAGGCAGCTTATCCAAGATGAGCTTGTCTTTAAATGTCCCGGGCTCACCCTCGTCCGCGTTACATACTATGTATTTGGGCCTCTCGTGGATGTGGTAGAGCTGCTCCCACTTGGAGCCCGCCGGATAGGCCGCCCCTCCTCTACCCAAGAGCTTGGCCTTCTTGATCTCAGCTATGATATCCAGAGGGGCCAGCTGGAAGGCCTTTCTAAGGGCTGTGAAACCACCAATGCCCTCATAGTCAGAAACCTTAGAGGGCTCTAACTCGAAAGCTCCCAAAGATATAAGTTTCCTCTCCCTCCCCATTAAAGCTCCTCCCCTAAACGCGCGCCCTCTTCCCTTAAGCCTCTTAAGAGCGCGCTCACCTTCTCTTTGGTGAGCGTTCCGTAAACACTGTCCCCCACCCTAACGGCCGGACCCACGTCGCAGGCGCCTAGGCAGCTGCAGCGGGTGAGGGTGAAGAGTCCGTCTAGGGTGGTCTCCCCCACCTTGATGCCCAGCTCATCTTCGAACCAGGTGAGTATCCTCTCAGCCTCTTGGAAGTGGCAGGGAGCGCTCTTGCAGAGCTCTATTACGTAGCACCCCCTGGGTGCTGTGGCGAACATGCTGTAGAAGGTGATTATCTCGTAAACGGTGGAGATGGGAAGCCCCAGGGTCTTGGCGGTGAGCTCGGCCCATCTGCGCTCCACAAAGTTCTTCCCCGAGGCCTCCTGCACATCCAACAAGACGGCAATGAGCTGCTGGGCATCATTTCCGTACCCTTCCAGGATTGCCTTGACCCGTGACTCGGTGAGTTCCTGCATCTTGTCCTTCTTTGGAAATTTCTGAGTTTATCCCATTTTTCTTGCTTGAATCTTTCACTAGAGAGATTCCAGGGCCTTAAATATATCACAAACATGGAAAAAAATATGTTTTTTTTGACAAATCCGCCCCTAGTGCGGCCCTTGTAAAAATAAGATTTACACCTTGATTTTTTGACATCGCTTTGATTCGAGGGAGCCTATCAGCCTAAAATATCAAATACCCCAAAATACCCATAAACAGCCCCAAAGGGCCCAAGAAAGCCATATCCCAGCTTAAATTGCCGCTTTTGGATGCCACTTCCACCTTGGAGGAGAGAGGCTCCAACAGAGGCCAATCAAATTGTTAAGTATATTTTTTGACAATTTATAAAAAATTTAAGAACACAAAACTATTCACTCCCCCCACAATCTTTAGCAAATCCAAAACCGAAAAGCGCCAAAATCCCTCCCGCCATAGGGAAAGCCTGGCTCAAGATCCTCCACCTCAAGGCGAAGCCTCCTCCACCACGATTCAACTCATAGCCCACACACGGCTCTCGCCCCGCGCGACCGCGGAGCTTAAACGGATCCCAAGTAGCTCCCCATCAACTCTTTGAACTCAAGGCAGGAGACTCTGAGTAGAGAGAGCAATTCCTCCGGGGCTATGAGAGAAAAGAACTTAGCCAGGGAAAGTGAAGATAAAAGCAATACCTGACAAATATCAGCACCAAGGGAAACTCAGGGGAAGAGTTAAAAGGGAAGCTGAAATGCTTGGAGAGGAGGAAGCTGAAGTGCATGGAGGGGAGTGTTGGAAGTTGAGGGAACTAGAAGGGAGTAAAAGAGGCATTTGGTACTTAAAGGAAATTTCCAGGCGAGAGGCTTCTGGAACTGGGCCGAGGATTTTAGTGCCACAAGTTTGCGCGGGGTTTCGCTCTTAACAAAAGGCACAACCAGAATACAAGCCCTTTCAGGCTCTCGCGGAGGGACTTTCTGGGAGGGAGCGACTTACATGGGACTTAAATGTTCCACGGATAAAACCCCCATGGCTAAAACCCTCTTGGCTAGCCTTTGAAAAGATGACCCGCTAAGGGGCGGACCTGAGCGAGCCTTCCAGGAACAGTGTCCAAGAAATTTCGAGACGAATTGTGGCACTAGGCTAGCTTTTCAAACTTTCCAGGAAGGGAAGCTTTTAGAAAAGAAACCCCTGGCGCGGTGGAAGTTAAATGGAGATGAGTTTGGACGGAGGTCACTCCTTTGAAGGGGTGCGTTTAGGGGGAAGAGCCTAGAACCACGGCAAGCTTCCCTGAGGAGGGAAACTGTCACCTCCTCCGGGCTTAGGCAAAATATGAGGGGCCGCAAGGATTGGGTAAAGCAAAGAGGTAGAGCCATACAGAGAAAAAATTGATTAAGCATAGGAGTGCCCAAGCGCCGCGACCTTAGGGCTCGACGCTTCTAGAGGCTTTGAGCTTCAGGGGGATAGGGGCCGTTTTAAAGTGAGGATCGTTTTAGGGGGGTGGGGTGAGCCTGAAGGCGGGAGGCAGTCTTTGAGTGAGGATCGTTTTAGGGGGTGGGGAGAGCTTTAAAGAGGGAGACTCTACCATGAAGAACGTGACGGTAGTCATGAGCAAAGCTGGAGGAGGACAAAACTAGGGCCCAGAGGAAAAATGGCAATCGCCAATTTTACCAGAGGGCCCGCCTTTAATACCCAGAAGCCTCGTGGCCAAGAGTTCCGGTAGCGTTAGGACTCTACCGGAAAAAAGGCCGGGGCCCCCTATTTCTTCTTAGCGCCGCAGCCGCTTCTGGTGCGAGCGGGAGCGGATTTGGTGGCTTCAGTCTTGTGAGCCTTGGCAGGCGCGGCCTTGGTAGCGGGAGCCTTCACAGCCTTTGCCGCTGTAGCCTTGATTGGGGTCTTCACGGGCTTAGCCTTGACTGTCTTTGGCGCCACTGGCTTGGTCTTGGTCTTGGTGGCGGCTGCCTTTGTTTTGACAGGAGCGGCTTTGGTCTTGACCGGAGCTTTGGTCTTGGCCGCTGCGGATTTGGGTGATGCGGTTTTTGTAGTTGCCATGTTAGGCACCTCCTAAAAATATTTTAAAACCACGTATATCCTATCACCTGTCGATTAAATTGCAATACTTTTTTTTCAATTTTTTTTAAATTTTTGAAAAAATTTTTTCGCCTGAACTCTTCCGGTACCCAAGGAGCCTCCCCCTCAGCGCTTGCCCCAATGCCCTGTAATGCCCGTAAATACTTACTTTTCTCCAAAACATGCTCTCAGCCGAGCTGCCTCTGGAGCCCCTTTCGGGTTAATTTTTTAAGTGAAATCTTTTTTAGCCTCCCTTAAATTTTTTTTGAAAATGCCTTAAAAAATGCCTCTCTAGAGGAAAAAGATGCCTAGAGGATCATAGTCCAAGATCCCCCACTGTGCTCCAAGAGCTCTTACCCAAAAGGCACTACCACCAGTTTGTTCAAGTAATACGCCACTTTCCTCTATTCGCCCCTCCCTTGGCAAAGCATAAAACTCCCCCCACTCCCCTTCTTCAAGGAGTCATTAAAGAGAGCTAGCTCCTCCTGAAATGAAAAAATTTACCCTATCCCCTCTGTATGGCCAGGCGCTCCCTAAGCTCCCATGAGTACCCCAGATGGACCAGATAATCCAGCAAGAACAACACTTTGCGGCTACTGCCAGACCTAGAGGCGAACGCTCCCTGGCCCTTTAAGGGCAGAGGCGTCTCCTCTTTTCAGGCGAAGCTCGCTTTCGGTCCCCCTCCCGGGGAAGAGCTCCCTCGTCTCAGCCCAGAGGAGAGGCGCCTGTCCTTAGAGCTACTCCATAGCTTAGAAAGGGCCCTTAGCCAAAGAGAAGGAGATCCCTAAGAGAGCGGCTTTGGCGAACACCGTTCTAGGAAAATGACTCCGGTCATGCCTTAGGCCTTCTCCCACGCCGCCTCTCCCTTTGTCTCAACCGGAGAGGCCGAGACTCTATCCCAGCCTTCCCCTTCAACAGTCCAGAAGGAAGTCTCTGGCAAGGACTTACCCATGAGGCCAATGCCTTTAGGCCTCTCCTTACTAGCTTTCCCTTTCTTCTCTGGAGCGTTCTGTGCCCCAGCCTTTGCCCAT
>JAITJT010000013.1 GCA_031278795.1 Deltaproteobacteria bacterium
TTTTGACAATTAGATTTTTTTGGCGTGACAGGCTTTAATATTACAGCGCTTTTTGCATACTGAGCTTGATAATACAGCACTTTGGCAATAGAGCGCTTGAGAATCAGCTCTATAAACATAAGAAAAAAAATTTCTTGACGCAAGACTTTGGTACTGGCTGAGAAGGCTTTGAGCTTTTACTTATTTGATTGCGCGAGTATTAGCTAACAAGCCTTAGGTTTTTCTAGAATGTTAAACAGAGCCGCCTTTATTTTTTGACGCATTGGGAAATCCTTAATCCAAGCGGAACACGCCCTTACTCTCTGCTGTGCGCAAGTCTCTACGTAACAGAGTGCCGCGCCCATACTAAACCTCGCGCGCGAGTCCTTGCAAAAAGCGTAAATGTTACATATTTAACTGAAGAAGGCTAACATATCTTAGCGTAGCTAAGCGTAGCGTAGCGTAGCTTGGCTTGGCTTGGCTTAGCTTGGCCTAGCTTAATGTAGCGTAGCTAAAGGTATTAAATATTTGGATACTTATATTTTCCCGTTCTTGGTAAAAAGACAGCCCTCCCCAACCAAGACCGGACAATCCGCTTGGGCATAGGAAAAGTTGCTTCCCTTATATTCAAGCCCTTTTGGCGTAGGATGCGAGAGGGAAGGTTTTAGCTATAAGGTATTTATAACTTGTAGAAGTGCCTGTCCTTGTTCAAGACCTGGTTACCGGTTTCGGTGATGAGCGCCAGCTGCTCTAGGCGCACTCCGCCCTTTCCGGGGAGGTAGATGCCTGGTTCAACTGTCACAAGAGATCCAGGTAACAAGACGTCATTGTTGTAGGGTGAGAGGGTTGGGCCCTCGTGCACTAGGAGGCCCACTCCGTGACCTAGACTATGGTTGAATTTTTCTCCGTAGCCCTTGGAGGTGATGAAATCCCTGGCGGCCTTGTCCACCTCGGCTCCGGTCTTACCGGGCCCTAAAACCTCCAGGGCCTTAAGCTGGGCCTCCTTGACTATGGAGTAGATCTCTTTCTGCCAGTCCTGCGGCTTGTAGGGCATGAAGGTGCGGGTCATGTCCGAGGCGTAGCCCTTGTAGCGGGCCCCCACGTCTATAACCACCATCTCCTGCTGGCCAAACTTCTTGTTGGAGGGCTCGGCGTGGGGAAGGGCCGCGTTCCTACCGGAGGCCACTATGCAGGGAAAGGCCGGGCCCTCGGCACCCAGGGCCCTAAACTTGTTCTCCAGGAAATAAGCCACCCAGTTCTCGGAGACACCTGGTTCCAGCTCCGGCCACAAGAGGCCCAGGGACTTCTCGGTTATCTCCACCGCCCTCTTGATGAGGTGGAGCTCGTCCGGGGACTTCACCACCCTGAAGTCTCCTAGGTAGAAGGGGAGAGGCTTGAGCCTCTCAGGGCCGCCCAGAGTGTCTATTAGCTTAAGCTGCAGCTCTATTGTCAGCCATTTGGGCTCAAAGAAGAGATCCCCTGTTACGAGGCCCTCTCCCTTGAGGCTATCGGCCAGGCCCCTCCTGTAGGTCAGCACCTCAAAGAGGGGTGCCTCCCTTTTGGCGGCCACGGTGTAGCGGGAGTCGGTGAGGAGGAAGTTTCCACCCTTGAGGGTGATGACTAGATAGCCCGAGCTCTCGGTGAGCATGGCATCTGGCGCCTTGAAGCCGGAAAAGTACCTCCGGTTCTCAGGCGACTGCACCAGGAGCGCCGTTACGCCGTGCTTGTCCATGCTTTCCCTCAAAAGCTCCAGGCGGCCAGGCACCGGGTCGGGGGGGATCCTTATCTTCCAGGGCTTCTTGGGCGGAGGATTATCCTTCGCTAGCTCCGTGGAAGAAGTTTCCCTGGCCTCTCCCTCATGGTCCGGCTCTTCTCTAAGTTCCTCATCGATATGACTAGTCATGGCTCTCCCGCTTGGATCTTTGGTTTTTTTTAGGTTTTGTACTCTGACAACAAGCTAAAATCATAGCACAAATAAGCGCTCTCTAGGTAGCTTTGGCTTCTAGATTTTGGAAGGTATAGAGTCCACGGCCGCCTGGGACAGGCGGCCGTGGAGCTTAGACCTCATCTTAAAAAAAAGACCAAGAGGCTCAAAAATTCAAGATCTCCAGGCACTTTTAGAATTTTCATTCAACTAAGAGGGTGGATCTTGGAAAAGGCGGCATTTTTTCATAGAATGAGAATGTTTAGTTTAAATTTTTAGGATTCTTTTCTTTTGATCTAAAGCATCTTTAGCAGAGCTTAAAAAGAGCCCAATCGGCGCTCTTTGGCATAATTATAATTTTAAAACGATATATGCCTACTTCTTTTTATCAATTCATCTTGGAGGACTGGACTTGGCCACCCTGGTCTTAAACGTCCCCTACGGGGGACTTCTCATGCCCAAGGGAGTGCAGAAACGCCTGAACCTCAAGCCAGAGGAGCTGGGCTGGGAGAACTTCCGCCTAACGGACCCCTGCCTCCTGGAACTAATCACCAAGGCCGCCCAGGGGGGTGAGCTCACCGGGTTCTTGGGTAAAAAAAGCCTCCCCCAGAGGGACCTGGTGGCCTACCGCTACAGCCCCCTGGTGTCCGACCCCTTAGGCTATCTCTCAGCCCAGCTCCAAAACGGGGACAAGGGCTCTCCCCAGTTCATCAGAACCAGCACCCAGGGCCAGGACTTCCCCAGCTTGAGCCCGGAGGAGGAGGATCTCATCCTCAAGAAGAGCTCACTTAGCTATCTTTCCGAGCTCCGGGACGCCTGCGTAAAGGCCCTGGACACCGGGACCCTGGTATTACTCCTAACCCTTAGATCCTACAGCAGCAGGCCCTGGAACTATGAGACGGACAGGCGCTACCCCAGGCCCCAGCTCTGCATAGGGGGGAACGTGGAGGAGAGGACTCCCCACGGTCTGGCCTCCTTCATTGGGCGGACATTCAGGATATTCAATTTCTGGCCCGAGCTCAACTGGCCCCACGACAGCGCCTTCGTCCCGGAGGGGCTTAGGAACCAGCCCAGGTTATTCGCGGCTTGCCTCTCCTTTAGGCGGGACCTCTACATGGACGAGAAAACCGGAAGGCTCGCCCCTGGACACAGCTCTCTCATTAGAATCTTAAGGACCGTGTTTTCCCTCCTGGAAGAGGAGCTGGAGAGTGTTCTTAGGATACGCTACCGTAGAAAACACCCTCCCAAACCACCCTCCATGGTTATCAAAAATTAACTTTCTTGGGACAATTTAAGTCTTAGGGAAAGTGTTATGAAATTTATGGCTTTTCTTGTTTTTTTTTAAAAGAGGGAATAAAAAATTTTTCCCTCTTTTAATTTATGACTACAAATATCAAGGGAAACCCTTTAGTTTACGCAATTTATGTAGTTAACATTTCAGTTAAACAATCATATCACTTAAGCTTTCAGGAGTATTTTTTTGGATCAAGAACATGAAATAGATGATAAGATGAGAGCCGACATCGCGCTTCAGGATGAGGGCGAACCGGAAACTATCTCCAAGCTAGCGCCCAGTGAGCGGGAGCTAGCCAAAGGTCTTCTGGAAGTGCCGTCCAAGGCATCCATCCGCCATGAGGCTATGATCATAAACGAGGTCTCTCTCCTTTTAGCCGAAAAGCGCACGGCGCTCTCGGTCCTGCGCACCGGGCTCGCGGTTCTGGTATTGCCGGCCTCGGTTTTGAGCGTCCTCATCGCTATCTCACGCTACTACGATCCTATGCATGTGATATATCTTCTCGCCCCGCTCTTGGGTATCTCTTTCATACTCAGCGTCTTCGGGGTCTACCTGATAGTCCGCTCCTGGAAAAGAACCGTGTCTTTGGATCATATAAGCCTAAGCCTCAAACGCCAAAACGCCCACCTCAATAAGCTCTTAAACCTCATGGACGAGCATAAAAGGGAAGGCGGCTGACGAGGGGTTTTTCTTTCTTAGTCCCATAATTTTGTGCGTTTCTTGATCCTTTTTTTCTTTCTTTTATCTAAAACCGAAAAGGGAATATTTCGCAAAATCCTAAAACAAATCCAAAACATAAAAAACCGATGATTATGTGCTGCCCCTTGGATATTTATAAATTGTCTTGATGATTGGTGCACGCGCGGAAGTTTTTTTTCATTTTAAACAAGAAGACTTTAGTTTAAGTAAAAAAACAAAAACTCTAATAATTTCTTAGCTCTTTGAAAAATTTTTTCTTGTTCTTTTAACTCTTAAAAGATACTCCCAGCAATTTAGCCTGACATCGAGCCCCCAAGAAAAAACCATCAGGTAAAAAGCCATCAGGTAAAAAGCCATCAGGCAAAAAGCCATCAGGTAAAAACCCATGCTACCTAGCGCCTCCCTTCTCCCCAAGTAGCGTCCTTTTAAATGCCGCGGCGGCCGTGGATCCAAAAAGACCCTAGAAGAGGCTATAGGATCCAAGGTCCATCCCACCTTAAGCCATCTCCCTTCCTTTCTTAAACATCAACAAAATACACAACATATAGAGATATATTTAAAACCCTAAATACATCTAGAAAGCTATAATTTTGGCTTCCTAGTTTGTACCTTTGGATTTTGGGTGGCTATTTCCGCGCCCTGGAGCTTTTGAGCACAAAACCCAGTGCATTTTCCTATGTTTTGGGGTAAAATTAATCTTCGCGTCTTAGCCCATCTACATAATAAGCCTTGATTTATCAAAATTCAGAGTCATCCTAGGCGAGCATGCCCCTAAAGATTATGACAATCTCAAATTTTCCCAAATTCTACGTCAAGAAAAAATTTTATGGCTCACACAGGCTTTTGTTAAACGCGGCATTTTTCCAAAGCCCTTTTAATCGTATTTGTATGGCTACTCGCTTTATAGTCATCTAAAATCAAGAACTTCTTCAGCTCGCTTTTTCCTTTTCGCCATGATCTTGGCCGTACTATATATAAATCCTATGAGTTCTACTGGGCCAGATAATTTCGTCACATATTAAAAGCCCACAAGGATAGCTATTTATCATCAAACGTAAATACCTATCCCTTAAAGACAAAAAACTTAAATCACTTTTTTTTAGCGTACTAATCAACTCATATAACAAAGTTAGTCCTCGTTAACTTTAAGCATATAGAAAGCGGAAAATATTTATTTATATATATCTTAAAACAATCTCGTGTATTTAGACCCGACTTAGGCTAAGATCGTAAAGAGCCTATAAGTTTTAAGATCCCCGGAGCTAGAGGGACCTTAAATACTTGATTCAAAGTAAATTATAGAACACAGGTCCCTTAATCCAACACCATAAAAACGATAATCATTTAGGATAGAGAAGTGACACAGCCCAAAATACCCATAGCCATGGATCTGGTTCTCACGCCGGAAGAGATATCCCAGATGGTGAAAAAAATAGCCAAAAACATAGACGAGGACTTTCTTGGCCTCCTCTCCCCCAAGGAGAAGATTGTGGTCTTGGGGGTCTTAAACGGCGGCTTCATCTTCATGGCCGATCTCGTGCGCGAGCTAAAGACACCCTTGGAGGTGGACTTCATCCGCCTCTCCAGCTACCAGGACTCCATCAGCAGCTCCCAGCAGGTGGTCATGCTCAAGGCCCCGGAAAAGACTCTAAAGGACCGCCATATCCTCATAGTGGAGGACTTGGCTGACTGCGGCCTCACCCTCAACTGGCTGAGGGGCTTCGTGCTCACCAAGGAGCCAGCCTCGGTTAAGATAGCCGTGACCGTGGACAAGATTGAGAGGCGGCAGATGGAGGTTCAGCTGGACTATGTGGGATTCCAGCTGGAGGAGGGCTTTCTGGTGGGATACGGCCTGGACTACGCCCAGGACTACCGCAACCTCAAGGGCATCTACAAGCTCCGTTTCTAGGGTGAGCTTGTTGGGGCTTGACTATCTCCCCTTTCCCTCCATCCTGGAGCTCTTTGTGGATAGCCTTTGGGCTATAATTTCGCCCCTCTCAAGCCCCTTTATATTTATTGAAAAATCCCGCAACTTGTGGTATTAATCAACAAATTTCAACAAGGGGTTGAACATTTGAAAGATGATCATCACTTGCAAACAATGCCATACAAGGTTCAGAGTCGATGGCTCCTTGATAAAGGAGACTGGAACTAGGGTACGCTGCTCTAACTGCCAGCATGTCTTCACCGTCTTTCTCCCTCCGCCGGAAGCTGAAAAGGAGGCCGTAAGTACTATCCCCCTTCCCAAGCCAGCCTCAGCTAGCCCTGGGGCTGCCTCAGGGGCAGCCCCAGGGGCATCCCTGGGTGCTGCCCCTGGAAATTCCGGAAACCCATCAGCTTCCCAGGATAGCCCTGTGGCCCCGGGCAGGCAGTTCTCGGCCAAACCAATAATCCCGGCCGGCACAGCTGACATCTATGTGCCGCCCGAGCTCCAGAGCCCCACGGGAACCACTCCGGCTAGAACCTTCATGCTGAACACCCGGGCCGCGGACAACGGTTCCGCCCAGATGCCCAACGGGAGCGGCTCCTCAGGAGAGTTTGTCCAGAAGGGCCAGGGCGAGAGCCCGGAGGATGCCTCCCTCATCTATTCGGATGACAACCCCGATCCAAGCGCTCAATATGGCGCCACCCCGCCTTACACCCCTCCTCCTACGTCCCTAGATAAGGATCTAGGCCTATCAGCCGACCCCACCATGGACTCTCCACCCCGGGTGGAAAGCCCTCCAGTTAAGGACGAGGACTCTGGAGTCTACGGTGTCTTTGACCCGCTAAACAGGTCCCAGAGCGAGGTAGTGGTTCCCAAGGATCCCATAGTCCCCAGAAAATCCGGCCCGTCCAAGAAAAAGCTCATTATCCTGGCCGCTGCCATAATAATCGCCCTCTGTGTGGTGGGCACCCTCTTTTTGAACCTCAAGCCCGCCTCTGACCAGAAGGCCGCCCTCCAGAGCCAGAGCGCCTCCCTAGAAGATGGCGCGGACGAGGCTCGCGGCCCCCTGGACAACCAGCCTCCCAACCCCAACACCACGGAGAAGCTCAACTTCAAGGAAGACGAGACCAGCCACTTCATCAGAACCAACCTCACCTCCGGTAAGCTTCTCATCATCACCGGCCGCATCACCAACGACTTCCCGGATAGGAGGAGCTTCATCAGGGTGAGGGGCATCCTCAAGAACCCGGACGGGGTCATAGAGGCCGAGCGCCAGTCTTACGCCGGAAACTACCTCTCCGAGACCGAGCTAACCTCCCTTCCCATAAACGAGATACTCTCCCGTCTGGCCATCAAGGGCGGCCAGAACGGCCTCAACATGAACCTGGACCCGGGCGCCAGCATCTCTTTCATGCTGGTCTTCGACAAGATTCCCGTGGATCTGGTCAACTACGAGTACGTTGTGGACGTGGTGAGTTCCACCTCGGCCGGGCCACCGGTGGCGAGCACCCCGCCCCAAAATGAGCCAGCCACCTGAAAAATCACCTCAATTCATAAAAATTTTACATTTTTTCTCTTTGTGTAGGCCCAGCCTCCGCCACCAAGTAAAAAGCGCTCTTATTTTCCTAATTTTGGAATCTAAGCCTGGCTATCGTCTAGATGACTTAGCCATTAATCCGTCTTTTTCCCCTCCACTTTTTCCAGCCAGAACTCTTATCTGGAATCCTAATCCAAAAGCCCCAAAAAGCTTATAATCACAAGGGTTTCGTAATTGTTTACCCTCATAGTGCTTATGCTTTCACAGCCTCACAAAAAAAAAAAAAAAAAAACCTTAAAGGCGTTTAGAAGCTTTATACAAAACAGCTAACTCTTAGAAAAATTAAACAAAGTGCCGTAGTGGAAAGGCTTAAATATCCATTCTGAATAAAAGTTGCAATTATGCCTACGTAAGTA
>JAITJT010000023.1 GCA_031278795.1 Deltaproteobacteria bacterium
CAACACACGCAGCAAAGTCACCACAGCAAAGTCACCACAGCAAAGTCACCACACATAGCTCACATAGCTCACATAGCAAACATAGCACACACAGCACACGCGCTACGTGTAGCATACGCATCATAGACCATACGCCACATATAATACCTAAACGAGAACGCCTAAAGAGCGTAAAGCCCACAGCGAATAAGAAGTTTAGCGCGCAGTTAAGCAGCGCGCAAAGTGGAAACTTCGTTTCTACGATATTATATATCTAGGGCGGATGGATTTTAGGCTTGAAGTAGCTTGTCCCTTAAGTCTTTTATCACTAGAGGGGCATCTTTTAGGGGGATCATCTTAACCTCGGTTCCCACCCTCTCCTTTAGCTCGCAGACTCCGTTCCCAACGCTTTTAAGGGAGACGGTCACCCTGATGGGCATGCCCTGGAGATCCGCGTCCTTGAACTTTAATCCGGGTCTTTCGTCGCGGTCGTCAAAGAGCACCTCCACCCCGCTCTTGGTGAGCTCAAGGGCTAGATCCAGGGCTGCGTTCATGACCTTGGAGTCGTTTACGTTTAAGGCGACTATGCACACCTGGTAAGGGGTGAGCGGCATGGGCCAGATTATACCGTCCTTGTCGTGGGTCTGCTCGATGGAGGCGGCTATGGTGCGCCCCAGCCCGATTCCGTAGCAGCCCATGATGATGGGTATCTCGCTACCGTCTTTGAGCTGTACCTTGGCGCCCATGGCCTCTGAGTACTTGGTGCCCAGCTTGAAGACGTGACCCACCTCTATGCCCTTCTTGAGGGAGAGGGCATGTCCGCAGTGGGGGCATTGGTCTCCGGCCTGGGCCAAGGCCAGGGGAAAGAACTCGTCTACATTAAAGTCCCTGCCTATCTTGGCGCCCGTGTAGTGGTAGTCCTTCTCACCGGTTCCCACGATCCCGGAGCCCATGGCCTTCACTCCCACGTCCGCCACCACCTTCACCTTGGCGCCCACCGGGGTCACGAATCCCATGGGAACGCCCATCTCGGCCTCCGCCTCCTCGGGGCTGGCTAGCCTGATGGCGCCTGACGCCAGGGAATTTTCCAGCTTGACCAGGTTAATCTCGCGGTGGCCTGGGATGAGCACCAGCACCGGGCCCTTGTCCTCGGTTAGGAAGAGCATGGACTTGATGATGGCCGACTCCTTGACTCCCATGAACTTGGCGAGCTCCGGCACGTGGCGCTGATTGGGCGTGTGCACCTTGGTGAGAGGCCCGTCCGGGATTACTTCCAGGTCATATTTTAAAAGTTCGGTCTTCTCCTGGTTGGAGGCGTAAGAGCAGGAGTCGCAGAAGAGGAGGTTGTTTTCCCCGGAGTCCGCCAGCACCATGAACTCGTGGGAGTAGCTCCCGCCTATGGCCCCGCTGTCGGCCTCCACTATGGCGTATTTGAGCTTGCAGCGATCGAATATCTCCTTGTAGGCGTTGTACATGTCCAGATAGGAGAGATTGGCGCCGCTCTCGGAGGAATCGAAGCTGTAGGCGTCCTTCATGATGAACTCCCTCCCGCGCATGAGCCCGAAGCGGGGACGGATCTCGTCCCGGAACTTGGTCTGGATCTGGTAGAGGTTGAGGGGCAGGTCCCGGTAGCTGTGGATATCCTTACGGATGATGTCCGTTATCACCTCCTCGTGGGTGGGGCCTATGGTGAAGTCGCGCTGGTGGCGATCCTTGAAGCGTAGGAGCTCGGAGCCGTACTTCTTGTCCCTGCCGGATTCCTGCCAGAGCTCCAGGGGCTGGACAGCCGGTAAGAGAAGCTCGCTGGCCCCGGTGCGGTTGAGGGCCGTGCGTATGATCCTCTCCAGCTTCCTAAGGGAGCGGAGCATCAAGGGCAGATAGCTGTATATGCCACCTGAGAGCTTGCGGATGAGACCGGCCCTGATCATGAGCTTGTGGCTGATGAGCTCGGCTTCCGCCGGATCCTCTTTGAGGGTGGGTGCGAAGTACTTGGATCTAAGTGAGAAGAGCGCCTCGCCGTGAATGTCTATGGCGTTCTGGAGCTCACTGAGCTTGTCACTGTAGTCGGAAAGAGAGTTGTCCTCAAGGATCATGAGTGTGTCTCCGGGTTATGTCTCTCGGATGAGGCAAAAAGGGAATTTAAGCTGAAAAATGAAATTTAAGCTGAAATATGGAAGATAAGGAAAATTTGGAATTTAGCCTAAGAATGCCAAGAATCTTAATAAATTAATATAGAGCACTTGAGCAAAAGAGAATAAAACTATCTAGCGATTTTGGCAAGTGATTAGGGGCTTATTAGCTCAGAGGCTTTTGACAAAGGCCGCCAGGCGCTCAAGGGCGCTGCTCACGGTCTTTAAGGGAGCGGCTATGTTTATGCGCTGGAAGTCGCGACCGCTTTCCCCAAAGCCAAGGCCGTCACTTAACCAGAGCTTGGCGTCACTTGCTAGCCTCTTTACCAGGTCCTCGTGCTTGATATTAAGCCTCGAGAAGTCGGCCCACATGAGATAGGTGCCCTCCAGCTTCACCAGGTGGAGCTCCTGGAGGTTGTTTTTGAAGAAGCTCTCTATATAGAGGATGCTTTTCTCCAGATAATCTTTCAGCTGGTCGAACCACTCATAGCCGTGGCTATAGGCGGCGATGGATGCGTTTAAGCCCATGATGGAGAGCTGGCTCACCCCGGTGCGCTCCACCTCCTTGGTGAACTTCTTTCTTAAAGACTCGTTGGGGATGAAGATGTTGGAGGTGTTTAGCCCGGCCAGGTTGAAGGTCTTGGAGGGGGCGGTCATGACCACGGCTATCTCCTGGAAGCGAGGGTCTAGCTCGGTGAAGACGTGGTGCTCTCTTCCTCCCCAGACAAAGTCCTGGTGGATTTCGTCCGCGAGCACGAGGCAGTTGTGCCTGAGGCAGATCTCCCCCATGGCCGTAAGCTCCTCTCTGGTCCAGACCCGGCCCACGGGGTTGTGGGGGCTGCAGAGGATGAAGAGGCCTATCTTTTCCTTTACTATCTTATCCTCAAAGTCGTTTAGGTCTATAGTGTACTTTCCATCCTTATAGATGAGGGTGTTATCCACCAGCCTTCTTTTATTAACCGTAACTGAGGAGTGGAAGGGATGGTAGACCGGGCTCTGGATGAGAACCGGGTCGTTTTCCTCTGAGTAGGCCCTGATGGCCGTGTTGATGGCGTAGACCACCCCCGGGGCCTTCACCAGCCATTCGGGCTTCAAGGTGGCCTGGAACCTCCTCTTAAACCACTCGCCAATGGGCGTGAAATAGCTTTCATCAGTGTCTGAGTAGCCAAATATCCCGTGCCTGGCGGTCTTGACCAGGGATTCTATTATCTCGTCGGCCGTCCTGAAGTCCATGTCCGCCACCCACAGGGGTATGACATCCGAGGAAAGGCCCTTCTTGGCTCTCCAGTCGTATTTGATGCAGTTGGTGCCGTTTCTCTCCACTATCTCATCAAAATTGTAGCGTCTGGGTGTTTTTTCGTCTGAAGTTGTCATCTTTTAGTTCTTTGATTAATACTCCATTAGTTAAAAATTAAAATAATATATCTAGATATATATTCTAGGTGTTATCTGAGCGTTTTTAGCTTCTTTGCCTTCTTAGTTCTTACTCAGGCTTCTTTAACTCTTGGCTATTTAAGGGCTGCTTCCAGATCCGCCTGGATGTCCTCTAGGCTTTCTATGCCAACTGATAGCCTCAGGAGGCGCTCGTTGATACCTAGGATCTCTCTCGCATGCTCCGGCACCTCGGCGTGGGTCTGGAGCAGGGGATAGGTGATGAGCGTCTCCGCGCCTCCCAGGCTCTCGGCGAAGAGTATCATCTTGACTCTGTGGAGAACCAGCTTGGCCAGCTCCTCTGACTCCACCTCGAAGGATATCATGGCCCCAAAGCCCCTGGACTGCCTCTTCATGATTTCATGGCCCCTGTGGCCTGGGAGACCCGGGTAGTAGACCTTCTTGACCCTGGGGTGGGCTTCCAGAAACTTGGCGATCTTCAAGGCGTTGTCCTGGGCCCTCTCCACCCTCAGGTGGAGGGTCTTTAAGCCCCTGGTGGTCAGGAAGCTGTCGAAGGGAGTGAGGCCGGAGCCTACGGTCTTGGTGATGTAGCGGAGCCTCTCCGCGTGATCCGTGTTGTTGGTAATCAAAAACCCGGACAGGGTGTCGTTGTGGCCGCCTAGGTACTTGGTGCCGCTGTGGAGCACCATGTCAGCTCCAAGAGTTAGTGGCCTCTGGAGGATGGGGGTGAGGAAGGTGTTGTCCACCACCAGCAAAATATCCGGCCCAACGGCCTCTCTAATGGCCCTGATGTCCGTTATGTTCATCATGGGGTTGGAGGGGGTCTCTATGAAGACCCCCTTGGTCCTAGGACCCAGATGCCTCTTCACGAGCTCCAGGTCGCTCGTGTCTATGTAGTCGAAGGCTATCTGGAGCCTCTCGGAGAGCACCTTGAAGAGCCTCACCGAGCCGCCGTAGAGATCCGAGGTGGCGATTATATGATCCCCCGGGTTAAAAAGCCCCATGAGGGCATCCAAGGCGGCCATGCCGCTCGCGAAGGCCATGGCCTCGGCTCCACCCTCCAGGGCCGCCACCAAGCGCTCCAGGGGCTCCCTGGTGGGGTTTTGGGCCCTGGCGTAGTCGTAGCCTGTGGAGGCGCCCACCCCGGGGTGGGCGTAGGTGGCCGACTGGTAGATGGGAACCGCTATGGCCCCGGTCTGGTTGTGCGGGTCTTTGGCGCCGTGGACACAGATGGATTCAAGCTTCATAAAAAATCCCAAAAAAAAGGAAAAGAAAATTTTAAAAATTAAAAAACATTGGGGTATTGCCCAGGTTTTTAAAAAGGCCAATAGAGAAAAAAACTTTCAATGAAATGCATGAGTCCTGGGGCTCTTCCCAAAGAAATATTTGGGTCAAACAATCATTTTATAAAAAAATCAGCCAAAATAGAACATTTTTTTCGGCTTTCTGAGTCTTTTAGAATGATTAAGAATTCAATGATTAAAAAAAGTCTCCATGGTGGAGCTATTGGTTTAGAGAGAGCTTTGGAGAGAGCTTTGGTTGTGAGATGCTTTGGAAAAAGATTGTAAGAATGCGGCTCTGTATAGGGCTTTTCTGGGGAGAAAGAGAGCTAAGACCCAAAGGAAAATAGCCCCGGGAAGGGCTCTTTTCTGGGGGTAAAAAAATAGCTTGACATTTTCAGGAGAGATGTTATACTGGATATCTATTTTGCTTTTAGCCCTAAATGCATTGAAGTTTTTTTAGCTTTTTTACGTGTTTTTACATATTTTTAAGCATCTCCATAAGCTGATCAGTTATCTGAAGGCCAAGAACATTAGTCGTGTTCTTGGTTTTTTTTGTTTCTAGCCTACAAAAAGTAAGGTTTTTTTATCTTTCTTGCCTTTTTTTGTTTATGCTGTATGTTAAAAAATTAGCTGTTGACTTTTATAAGCAACAAAACCCGTCCCAAAACATATTTTAAATCTTTAAAAGAGGTGTCACATGTCAAATATCGCATCGAGCCTTACGGAACTAATTGGAAAAACTCCGCTCTTGGAGCTGAAACGCTACGGGGCAGAAAGGGGCGTGGTCGGCAGACTGGTCGCCAAACTGGAGTACTTTAACCCCCTAGGGAGCGTCAAAGACCGCATAGCCTTGGCCATGATCGAGGATGCCGAGAAGAAAGGCCTGTTGAAAAAAGATACCACGATAATAGAGCCCACCAGCGGAAACACAGGCATTGGCCTCGCCTTCGTGGCGGCCGCCAAGGGCTACAAGATAATACTCGTCATGCCCGAGACCATGAGCCTTGAGCGGCGCAAGCTCCTCTACGCCCTGGGCGCTGAGCTGCAGCTCACCCCGGGCCCGGAGGGCATGAAGGGCGCCATCAAGAAGGCCGAGGAGCTCAACAAGGAGATAGCCAACTCCTTTGTGCCCCAGCAGTTCACCAACCCGGCCAACCCGGAGATCCACCGCCTGACCACGGCCAAGGAGATCCTGGACGACACCGACGGCAAGGTGGCTGTCCTGGTGGGCGGAGTGGGCACCGGTGGCACCATTAGCGGGGCGGGTGAGGTCCTGAAGAAGAATAACCCCAAGGTCAAGGTCATCGCCGTGGAGCCCGCGGACTCCCCGGTTCTCTCCGGCGGCAAACCCGGACCCCACCAGATCCAGGGAATCGGCGCTGGTTTCGTGCCCCAGGTCTACAACAAGGACGTGGTGGATGAGATCATTCAGGTGAAAACCCCGGATGCCATAGAGGCCGCGCGCGAGGTTGGCCACAAGGAGGGCCTCCTGGTGGGCATCTCCTCCGGCGCCGCGCTCTTTGCCGCGACCGAGGTGGCCAAGCGTCCCGAGTTCAAGGGACAGATTGTGGTGGTGGTGCTCCCAGACACAGGCGAGCGTTATCTCTCCACACAGCTCTTCGCCACAGAGGCATCCTGAGTAAAGAGCTCTAAAAATCAGGCGATTTGTAGTCTATTCTCATTTCATATTTTCCGAGAACTTAATAAGCGGGCGGGACTCCCCCTCTTTGTGGGGAGCCTTGCCCGTTTTTCTTTTGTTTATTTTCGGTTGTAACTTGTCTAAGAAGCTAATGAAGCTAATGAAGCTAATGAAGCTAATGAAGCTAATGAA
>JAITJT010000028.1 GCA_031278795.1 Deltaproteobacteria bacterium
CTTCCGGAGATGTAGATTATTATCATGAGTATGGCGTAGTAGATGGCGTAGAGGGCCTTTTGCCGCAAGTCAGCGCCCACCTTGGGGCCCACCATCTCCTGGCGGCGCACCTCGTAGTTAGCTGCCCCAAAGCTAGTCTCCAGGGTGCTCAGAACCTCATTTATCAAGCTTTCATCTATGGCGCCCCGGGGGTTTTGGAACTGGATGAGGTACTCGTTGTCACCGCTTTCCCCGAAGTCCTGGATGCTGGAGACGTCCAGGCCCGCGTCCAACAGGTTGGCGCGCAGGGCATCTTGGGAGAGGTTCTGGTCATCAAACCTCACCTGCACCAGGAGCCCGCCCTTGAAGTCCACGCCCAAGTTGAGGCCCCGGTGGGCCAGGATGGAGACGATGGAGATAAAGATGAGGATTCCGGATATGAGGAAGGCTATGTTGCGGTTTCCTATGAAGTTTATGCGGGAGTCGGGTTTTATTATTTCTATGGACATTCTAAACCGTGAATTGTTGATTTATTTGTGAAGCCTGGAAATCCAAGGGCTTCCAGGTGAGGGATATAAGGGATAAGCTTGTTAGATGCTGATTCTATCCACCTTGGTGTACTTAAGCGCCATGTCGAAGATCCACCTGGAGGCGAATATGGCCGTGAACATGGAGGATATTATGCCTATGATGAGCGTCACGGCGAATCCCCTTATGGGGCCGGAGCCGAACTGGTAGAGCACCATGGCCGCCAAGATGGTGGTCACGTTGGCGTCGAAGATGGTCCAGAAGGCCCTGTCGAAGCCTCCGGAGACGGAGGTGACGGGCCCGTGGCCCTGTCTTATCTCCTCTCTTATGCGCTCAAATATTAAAACGTTGGCGTCCACCGCCATGGCCAAGGTGAGCACCAACCCAAAGATTCCAGGAAGCGTGAGTGTGGCCCCCAGCATGGCCAGAAGCCCCAGGATGATGGGGAAGTTCATGAGGAGGGCCAGATCCGCCACCACCCCGGACCAGCGGTAGTAGAAGATGAGGAAGGCCAAGATTAGGCAGAGGCCCAAGGCCCCGGCCGAGAGTCCCTGGCGGATGGAGTCTTTGCCCAAGGATGGGCCCACGGTGCGCTCCTCCAGGATGGAGACCGGCGCCGGCAGGGCGCCGGCTCTTAAGATTACGGATAGCAGGTTCGCCTCATCTAGGGTGAACCTCCCCTCTATGTAGGCCTCGCCCCCGGGTATGCGCGAGCGAATGACCGGGGCGCTATAGACCACACCGTCTAGGACGATGGCGAGCCTACGTTGGGTGTACTGCTCGGTTATGTCGGCGAAGTCCCTGGCGCCCTTGGCGTCAAAGCGGATGGAGACCCGTGGGTCCCCAAAGTCCCCCCTGAAGGTTCTGGCGTCCGTCAAGGTGTCTCCGGTCATCAGGGTCTGCTTCCTAAGAAGTATAGGCACCTCAATCTCCTCCCCGTTTAGGGGATTGGTGCTCTTCTCCATATAGACCTCGGTTCCGGGAGGGGCACCGTCTCTTAAGGCCTCTTCCGCTGAAATGGGGCCGTTGTCCACCAGCTTGAACTCCAACACTGCCGTCTTCCCAATGAGCTCCACGGCCTTCTCCGGGTCGTCGAAACCAGGTAGCTGGATGACTATGCGGTCCTCCCCCTGGGGCCTGATGTCGGGCTCGGCCACCCCGAAGGCGTCCACCCGGTTGCGTATGGTCTCCAGGGCCTGGCGGGCGGTCATGGTCTTGATGTTTTCTATCTCATCCTTGGTTAAGGTGAGAACCATCTTCTGAGGGGTATCGCTCTTGATTTCCAGATTGACGAAATAGTCGCGGATAAGCTCCTCGAGGTCCTTTTTGGGAGTGGAATCTGAGAGTGTCAGGTCAATATCTAGGGACTGGTCGTTGTCCACCAAGATGCCCGGGAGCTTCCTGTCCACTATGCGCCTTCTGAGCTCATCTGCCGTGCGCCTGGCGTTGTTCTTGAGGGCCACGTCCAGGTCAACCTCCATCACCAGATAGATGCCTCCCTTGAGGTCCAGGCCCTGGTTTATGACCTTGTTGGGGAGGAAGCCGGGAGGCTCATCATTATCACCCCTGAGAAAGGTGGGAAGGAGATAGATGGTTCCGATTATGAGTACCAGGGCGAGTACTATTCCCCGCCAGGTGAGATTGTGCTTCATTTAAGGCCCGCCTCGCCCGGAACATCCAAACTCCATGGTGGATTGCGCCGGGCATGTATTATTCTCTTATGGAAATGGTTTAACTTGGTATAGAGCTACAAACTTATTGAGCTTAAAGCGTAAAGTGCTGAAAGCATATTGAGCTTAAAGCATATAGTACATAAAGCATAAAGATTAAAAAACGTAAAAACGTTTTTTTAACGCGACAAAGATAAGACTAGAAAGAGCTACTTGCCCTCGTCAGGCTTAGTGAGGCTCACGTTTTTGGAACTGTCCGCGCCCGCTGAAACGGAGGTGTCGGCCCCTGGCCTTACGACTCCGGCCACGGCGGTTCTGGCGATCTTCACCCGCACGTCCGGGGCAATCCTCAAGGTGATCTCCTTTTGATCCACTGCGGTAACGATTCCTAAAAGCCCTCCGTTGGTCTGGATGCGATCACCTTTTTGGATGCTATCCAGCATGCTCTGGCGTTCCCTCTGCTGCTTTTTCTGCGGTCTCAGCATGAGGAAATAGAAGATTAGGATAAAGCCCACGATGAATATGATGAGCTGGGCGCCGCCTCCCCCGGAGCCTTGGGCCGCGCCCTCGCCGCCTGTCTGGCTGGGGGCCGCCGCGAAGGCCTGGGCGGCTGTTAGGAGAAGAAGATTGGTCATTATGGTGGACTCCCTGTAGCATATAAAAATGGAAAAAAAGGAAAAATTGGAAAAAACAAAAAAAACGTAAAAAACGTAAAAAACGTAAAAATAGGAAAAAACGTAAACCTAGGAAAAAAAAGAAAAGATGGAAATAGGGACGCGCGCCTAGCGGGCCCGCATTACTTTTACTGTTGCCAAAGACGGATCAGCCTTAGCTGGCTGGATCCCCGTGGGCGTATGAGCTGAAAAACTCTTTATAATAGTCTAGGTAGCTACCTGTTTTCAAGCTTTTCCGTGCCTTGTGTATCAGCTGAAAGTAAAAATGGAGGTTGTGGAGGGTTCCTAGCCTTATGAAGAGGGGCTCGCGGTTCTGGTGGAGGTGCCTGAGATAGGCCCGGGAGAAGTTTTGACAGGTGTAGCAGGCGCAGCCTTCCTCCGGGGGCAAGGGATCACTTTTGTAGCGGGCGTTGTTGAGGTTCAGGGGGCCTCTATGGGTAAATAGCTGGCCGTTTCTGGCGTTTCTGGTGGGAAGCACGCAGTCGAACATATCAGCCCCTAGCCTGATGCCGTCCAGGATGTCCAAGGGTGTCCCCATGCCCATGAGGTAGCGGGGCCTATCCTCCGGAAGGGCGCTGAAACTGGCCTCTATGGCCTCTAACCTAATCTCCCTGGGCTCACCCAGGGCGAGTCCGCCCGCGGCGTAGCCAGGAAGCTCAAGGGATGCGAGCTCTGAGGCCGAGCGCACCCTTAGGTCAGGATAGACGCCCCCCTGAGAGATACCAAAGAGCATTTGACCAGAATCTTTATTCCAGGCCGCCTGGGAGCGCTTGGCCCAGGCGTAGGTGAGCTCCATGGAGCTTATGGCCTCCTCTCTGGTGGCTGGATAGGCGGTGCACTCATCTAGGGCCATCATGATATCCACCCCCAAAAGGGTCTGCACCTCCACGGCCCTCTCCGGGGTGAGCACAACCTTGTCCCCGTTGTAGGGGGAACTGAAGGTCACCCCCTCCTCGGTTATCTTCCTAAGCTTGGCTAGAGAGTGCACCTGGAACCCGCCCGAGTCGGTTAATATGGGACCCTTCCAGCCCATGAAGCGGTGGATGCCCCCTAGGGAGTTAATAAGCTCGGCCCCGGGTCTGAGCATGAGATGGAAGGTGTTGGAAAGGACGATTGTAGCCCCCAGCCTCTCCAAATCGTCCGGGGCCAGGCCCTTGACCGCGGCCCGGGTACCCACCGGCATGAAGAGGGGTGTCTCCACCTGGCCGTGGGCGGTCACTAAATGCCCGCACCTCGCCTTGCTTGAGGGGTCCCTCTCTGTTACGCTGAAGTGTTCTATGTGGCTCATGCTGAAGTCTTGGGGAATCGTTTCCAGGTGCTTAGGGCTTAGCTTAACTATCTTAGGAAGCCGGGAGCATATAGTCCCTCTTTCCCAGCTCTAAAAAAGACACATTACCTAAAAAACCTCTCCTTGGAAAGAGAGTAAGCAAAATTTTTTGCTAAGCCTTAGGGTTTTTTTGGCTTTTTTTCATCATAAAAGGCCACTGCGGCGTTCGAGGCAATTTTTAGGAGAAAGGCTTGGGAAATTTTTTTTGTCTCTCTACATGGCTATCTACATGGCTATCTACATGGCTATGAACATGTCTATGAACATGGCTATGAACCCGGACAAATTTTAGCTTTTGAAGAGAAGATGTGCCAAAAAATCTTTTTTTTGTGTTAAATTGTCTAATTTGCCCAAGGCCCGGACATTTTTTTTGGAAATTTCCTCCCTCAAGCTTAGGTATCGGAGGTAAAATCAAGGAGATGGGCCTTTTTTTGGGGATTGGGCTCTTTGTGAGCCAAAATACAAGAGAAATCTTTTGGGAGCGTCTCATGAACAGAACCAAGCTTATTATCATCCTTTTTATGGGGGTACTCTTGACGGCCTGCGTGGGTTCCAAGAGGCTCAATCTGGGCTTCCTGCCCGTCGCTGGAGCACAGCTTAAGGCCGGTAACGTCTTTTTGGTGGTTAAAGACACCCGGGCCAACCGCAGCGTGGTGGGGCCCAAGGCCTTGGAGAAGAACCTCTTCAAGGGGAGCCAGAACGGGGAGATGGACCTCCTGGTAACGCTCCCCTCCGGGCAAAAGGTGGCCCGCTCCAAGCTAAATATCACTGAGCTTGTCTATGAGGCCGTAAAAGAGCGCCTGAGGCTCCAGGGCATAACAGCCGCCCCCAACAACGTGAACGCCAAGGCCAGGGTCACCATCAACATAGCCGACTTCGTCTTGGAGGCCCAGGGGACGGACGCCGTGGCCCATGTGAGGCTGGAATCGGTCATTGAGGGTCCGGACATGCAGCGGGTCACCCGCAGCTGGGCCGAGGCCGATAGCTCCAAGTTCAAGCTAATTGGCGACATGGGCGGGGCCGAGAGCCTGGGTGACGCCCTCACCTTGGCTGTCAACCGTTTGAACTTCGCGAGCCTCAATGAGTATTAAACTAATATAAAGCTAATAACAAAGCGAACCTAATAATATGCCCAAAAACCCCAAAGAGCAGCCCTCCTACGTCTTCGACGAGATAGCCTTGAATCAGGGAACCCCCAAGAAGACCGTGAAGAAGGTCAAAGTGGCTGAATCCATACAGCTGGTGCCCCTGGGGGGGCTGGGGGAGATAGGCCTCAACTGCATGGCCATCATCTACGGGGCTCACATGATCGTGGTGGACGCGGGCCTCATGTTTCCGGATCACACCCAGCCGGGTGTGGAGCTGGTAATCCCGGATTTTAGCTTCCTTAAGGAAAACCAGGATAAGATTAGGGGCCTCGTATTTACCCACGGACACGAGGACCACATAGGGGCCTTAAGCTACCTCCTCCAGGTCTGCCCCCAGCTGGATGTCTACGGAACGGCCCTCACCTTGGCCCTCTGCAAGGACCGCACCCAGGGGGGGACCTTCCAGGGCTTTACCCCCCACCTGGTTAAGGCCGGCGATAAGGTGAAGCTGGGGCCCTTTAAGCTGGAGTTCATCCAGGTGAGCCACAGCGTCCTGGACTCCGTGGCCCTGGCCATCACCACCCGGGCCGGGACAATCATCCACACCGGCGACTTCAAGATGGACCCCCTGGCCCCTCCCAACGAGCGCCTGGACATAGGGAGGTTCGCGGAGTACGGAAACCAAGGGGTGCTGGCCTTGCTAAGTGACTCCACCAACGCCGACAAGGACGGCTACAGCCTCTCGGAAAAGGAGGTGGGGGTCTCACTTTCCGAGATATTCCAAAAGGTCAAGGGCAGGATATTTTTAGCCTGCTTCGCCTCCAGCATAGCTAGGATCCGCGAGGTGATAGCCGCCTGTAAGATTACCAGGCGCCGCCTCATATTTAACGGCCGCAGCATGGAGAGAAACGTAGTTCTGGCCTCAAAGCTAGAGTATCTGGAGATTCCCCCCAACATGCGGACGGACTTAAGCCAAGCCGAGACCCTAAACCCGAGCGAGGTCTGCATAGTCCTTACCGGTAGCCAGGGAGAGCCCTTCTCGGCACTATCTAGGATTGCCTCCGGCCAGCACAAGTACCTGAAGGTGCACAGCGGGGACACCGTAATATTTTCAGCCTCTGTCATCCCCGGAAACGATGGGGCAATCAAACACCTGGTGAATAGCTTCCTGGAGCAGGGAGCCGAGGTTCTAGATCAGCGTCGCCACCTGGTGCACGCCTCGGGCCACGGCTCCCGCGAGGAGCTCAAGCTCATGATATCCCTCACCAAGCCCCAATTTCTCATACCCGTCCACGGCGAGTACCAGCACCTTTTAGCCCACGCCAAGCTGGGAATGGACCAAGGCCTAAGCAAGAACCGGGTGATTATCCTCAAAAACGGCCAAAGGCTCATCCTCAACAAGGACAAGGGCGCGGTTCTAGATAAGCCAGTAACCGCCGGAAGGCAGCTGGTGGACGGAAACCGCACGGGATCAGCGGACGACTCTGTCCTCAAGATGAGAAAGCACATGTCCGAGATGGGACTCGTAATCGTAACCGTCATCCTGGACATCCAAACAAGGGTCATCCTCCACTTAAGGATCATCGCCTCCGGGGTGTTCTACGAGCACGAGGTGGATATATCCGCCGACATGGAACCCAGGCTCAGGGAATCAGTGAACCTCCTCACCTCCGGACAGAACCCAGAGTACACCATGAGGGAGCTAAAGAATGATGAGGTCTACCAAGACATCCTGGAGGACTTCCTCAGAAGGGAGCTGCGCCGCTTCTTCAAGGAGAAGATCGGCCGCAAGCCCATGGTGATTCCCCAGGTCTTTCTGGTGGAGAGTACCTGGGCCAGCCGCCAAAAAGAAGATGACATCTGGCACCTAGAGGGCATCGCGGGTAATTTAGCTTACGGTGGAGTAGATGACGATGTGGAGGAATCCTAAGGAAGTTTTATCCAATAAGCACAAAAAAAATAAAAAACTCCAAAGTCCTTAAAGCCTAAATACTATTGAACGTAGATGACACCAAGAGTAAAAGCCAAAAGCCATAAGCCAAAAGCCATAAGCCAAAAGCCATAAGCCAAAAGCCATAAGA
>JAITJT010000262.1 GCA_031278795.1 Deltaproteobacteria bacterium
ATCTGGCCCATGACTAAGGCTCTAGGAGGAGGTGGGCTAAGGTGGGGCTATGGCGGCTCCTCCAAAGGGTATGGGACTCTGAGCTTTAGAGATTTGCACTTTGGCGAGATACGCTCAGGGGCAAGTGATACGGGCCTTTGGGTGAAAGGCGCCGTGTTATCGCCTAGAGCGTAAGGCTTTATCTTAGCGCATAGAGCGAAAGGCTTGATATTTACGCACATAACGAAAGATATAATAATTTCGCATAGAACTAAGAGCATGATAATTTCGCATAGAGCGAAAAGCATGATAATTTCGCATAAAGCGAAAGGGATGATATTGTCGCATAGAGCGAAAAGCATGATAATTTCGCATAGAGCGAAAAGCATGATAATTTCGCATAGAGCGAAAGAAAGTAAAATGTCCATAATAATCCTCTGATGTTGACTTAGACAAGCGACTGGAAGTCTTTCAAAAAGAAAGAAGAGAAAATAAGAAAAAGAAAAAATATAAAACAAAAGTCAAAAGGCAAAAAGAAAAAGATAAAAGGCAAAAGACAAAAGGCAAAAGCTAAAAGAAAAGAATAAAATATAAAATACACAAGGGAAAAACAGAAGGCTAAAAATAAAAGCCTTAAGGGAATAGGAAAATAACAGTAAAGAATCAATAAATCATATACAGTAAGTAATGCCGCAAGAAGGCTGAGAAGAGGAGAATTGAATTTATGGAGGTCTTCCTCTTTATGCCAATATTTTCCAGCAATCTGATTTTTTTCCAGAAATCCGTCTCAAAGTATACCCTGTTCCGGATAAAGTTCCTCCCCACCAGTCCCAGCTCCTGGGTTTCCAGATACTGAGCGCCGGTGGTGGTTGTGGTGACACATAGCTTGTCCACCACGGATCCCTTCCTCAAGGCCATTTTGTCCACCACCATGTAGAGACCGTACTCACCGTGGAACGAGACCATCAGGAATCTTGAGAGCCGCTCGAGCTCCTCGCTTGTAAACCGCTCATACAGTTTCACAAACATGGCCCTGGGGTCCAGATGACCCCTTTTCCTGAACTCGTCGTTTATGGCGTTTATGGTGTGAGAGAGTTCCAGGATCTTGAGCGCCCGGTACTGCCTCCGCTCGATTATTAGCTCCGGTTGGTTAAAAACCACCATCCTGCGCCCAAGGACCGCCGCCGGATCTGAAACGGTGAACTCAAAATTCTGGTGCTCATAGTAGGCCATCTGTAGATGGCGCCTTCTGTAGAGATCCTCGATGCGGCGCTCCAAGGTTACTGGCATGTCGTTGTACCTCACCTCGGAAATCACGTTGGGCTCGTGCACCCAGAGGTGGTTGGTGTCCCCAAAGCAGTACATCCTACGCATTTTGAACTTTTTCTTGAGCGCAAAGACTATGCGCATGAATTTTTCGGGATCCTGGTTTTTCCTCGAGTATGTTGTGAAATACACCGGATGCCCCTCGTAATTTATGACCAGGCGGTAGTTTACGCGGTCGCTACCCACCTCGGATACTCCCTCGGTAGTCACCCGGTCGTCAAAAGGCGGGCAGCTGGAGAGACCCACCAGGCACCTGTGCCTGAGGCGCAGGAAATATTTCATTAAATTCCCCTGGAAATGCTCACCGTTAAGAGCTAAAAACTCGTCGAAGCTCTCGATATCGTATTTGGTGAGCCTATAGTTCATGAGGTTTCGGAAATATTCCCCGGCGTCTAAGCACTGAGGTGGTATCTCCCGGTTGTTGTAGTTGAGCATGAGGACTATGGAATACATGAGAAGGGCCTTGTGGCGTCTATCCATGCCTTCGCCCCAGAGCAAGAGGAGGCCCGTTCTTCTCATCTTATGCAAAAATGACGCTAGGTGCCTGTGCACCTCAAGAGAAACCGGCGCGCTGTTTCCCCAGGTGGCGAGCCCCATGTACTCGTCAAAGTAAGATTCCGGCTCCGACAGCATGGCTATTATGAACCACCTGCCACGGTTCCTGTGCTCCCTCTCCACCCTTTCCAGGGCGTCTTGGTGGGTCTCATGGATAAACTCCTCAAAGTCGTCTCGCCCGTACTCGTCCAAGATGACCCGGCGGATAAAAAGCCAAACTCTAACAAAAAGTGATTTAGTAAATAGCCACGAGGGCCTCTGTGGGAGCCCTTTCACGAAAGCTTCCGCCTTCAATAAACACTCTTCCAGACTCATGGCCTTAAATTTATTTTTTAGCTCTGTAATCATCATTTATCCGCACAGAAGAAAAGCCGTGAAACCAATCTCAGAGGCTTACCCATAAAATAAGCACGCTAGAGCCGCTTGTCAAGGGCTTCTGAGAATATTTTTTAAAAATAATATTTTTCGCCGAAAGTTTAAGCCAAGATTCTTAAAAAAATGCCTCTTAAGTCCTTAACTTTAGCTATCATAAATTTAAGCGCTTATGAAGAGGCTTAAGTTTTCAGAGTCTAAAGCACACAGACCCCGGAAAGCCTTAAGCTATAAGCCACCTACAAAAATAGAGTAAAAAAAAAAAAAAAAAAAAAAAAAAATAGAAGAAGAAGAAGAAGAAGAAGAAGAAGAAGAAGAAGAAGAAGAAAGAACAAGAAAAAATCCAAAGCCTTAGGCTCACCATAAAGGTAATCATCAGAGATTGCTTTGTCAAGTGGACGAGTTAATTTTTTCGTCTTAAATCACCCTCAAAAGATACCTAAATATCCAAAAATCTTTCAAATCTTTACGTTTAATGGCTACAAAGTTCATAAGCTAAAAGCATCTCATATTAAAACCCTCCCAAGAGCTATATCTCAAAGACTTTTAGAAAGCATAAGCGCGTTTGGCGTATCTGTCTTGGGATTAATTTTTTTTTGCCGCTTTCAATTTTTTTTGCCCTTTGATTTATTTTTTTTGCCCTTTGATTTTTTTTTGCCTTTGATTTATTTTTTTTGCCTCGGAGGAACTTTTTTTGCAAGTTAGATAGCCTTCAACTCTCTAGCGAAATCCCCAAAACCCTTACATTTTCAAGACAATCTGTCAAAAAATAAGCTTCTGCTATACGCCTCTTGGTCTTTACCAGCCTCTCTCCCTCCAAGCGTTATTTTACGCGCTAAGCTGGCTCTGAATTTCCCAACAGAGTGTGCTATAGTGGGTTTGTTAATTGTGTCCAAGGTTATCCGAGGTGAAAGGAAGTGGAAAAAGAAAAGTACAACCTGACTGGCCTCACCTGCTCCGCCTGCGCCATCAGGGTGGAGAAGGCCGTAAAGACCCTTCCCGGGGTGTCTCTCGCCAACGTGAATCTCCTCCAGAGCACCTTGATGCTGGAGCACGATCCCAAGCTTACGCCAAGTGAGGTGATAGAGGCCATCACCAAGGCCGGCTACGGAGCGGAGCTCTCTGGCGCCAAGAAGCGCGAGGAGAGCGCGGAGGAGCGCTTCACCAAGGAAGCTAACGCCATGTTCCAGAGGCTCAAAGTCAGCATTATTTTTACAGTGCCGCTTTTTTACCTGGCCATGGGCCACATGCTGAAGCTTCCCGTCCCCAGCGTCTTTTCCCCGGACAAGGACCCCTTGGTCTTGGCCTTCACCCAGTTTCTGCTAGTTATCCCGGTGGTGGTAATAAATTACGCCTATTACCGGGTAGGGTTTAAAACCTTGATAGCCCGCGCCCCCAATATGGACTCTTTAATCGCCGTGGGATCGGGCGCGGCCACGCTCTACGGCATCTGGGGGCTCTTCTTCATGATGCACAAGGCGACCTTGGGTGACATGCACGGAGTCCACCAGGGGCTCAACTACCTCTATTTCGAGTCAGCGGCCGTTATTCTCACCTTGGTGACCTTGGGTAAATACATGGAGACTAGGGCCAAGAAAAAAACCGGAGAGGCCGTGGCCGGGCTTTTGGCCCTAACCCCCAAGACAGCCACCGTCATGAGGGAAGGTAAAGAGGAGACCATAGCGGCTGAATCAATAGTCAAGGGAGACACGCTTATTGTTAAGACCGGAGAGACCCTGGCGGCCGACGGTGAGGTTATAAAGGGCGGTGGGGCCGTGGATGAGTCCTCCCTTAGCGGGGAGAGCATTCCGGTGGATAAGCTAGAAGGCTCTTTCGTGAGCGCCGCGACCACCTTGATGTCCGGGTACTTGGAGGTGAGGGTGGAGAGAACCGGAGAGGATACCCTCATGAGCCAGATAGTGAGGCTGGTGGACGAGGCCACTGGCTCCAAGGCGCCCATCGCGAGACTGGCCGATAGGATTAGCGGGATATTTGTGCCCATTGTGATTCTAATCGCCATAGCCGCTGGAGTACTTTGGCTCTGTTTGGGAAAGGACCTATCCTTCTCCCTCTCCATTGTCATCTCCATCCTGGTGATATCCTGCCCCTGCGCCCTGGGGCTCGCCACCCCCACGGCCATCATGGTGGGAACCGGAAGGGCCGCTAAACTGGGGGTGCTCTTTAAATCAGCCGCGGCCCTGGAAAGGGCCGCGGCCATTGACACCTGCGTCTTCGATAAAACCGGCACCATAACCGAGGGTAAACCCGTGGTAAAAGAGCTCTCAGCGGCTCCCGGTAAGGATGAGGGGGAGCTCCTCTCCATCCTCTACTCATTGGAGAAAAAATCCGAGCACCCCTTGGCCAAGGCTATAGTGGAAAAGGCTGAAAAAGAGGGCTCAGTGTTAAAAGAGGCCACGGACTTCACCCAGACCCCGGGTTACGGGCTAGAAGGTGTCATTGACGGAGTAAGCTACTACGCTGGTAACTTAAAGCTTTTGGAAAAATACAACCTAAATAGTGGTGAGCTAGCCCAGAAGGCCGAGACCCTGGAGGCTGAGGGGCTAACCATCATCTACCTCCTAACTAAAGATGCCCTCTTAGGCTTGGTGGCCTTGGGTGACAGCATCAAAAGCGGAAGCGCGCGCGCCTTGCGCGAGCTAAAT
>JAITJT010000266.1 GCA_031278795.1 Deltaproteobacteria bacterium
TAGATAACCTTTGTTTTTTAGGGATTTTATTGATTTTAATAGTTTTAGTTTTTGGAATAATATTGAAATATTGGTATTGTTATTTCTGGTTTTTAGCACCTAAATAGAGACTTAACACGGTCTCAGCGTGGCCTAAACATGGCCTTAATATGGCCTAAACATGGCCTAAACATGGCCTAAACATGGCCTTAATATGGCCTCAATAGTATGTGAATGT
The DNA here is from genome assembly GCA_031278795.1 of Deltaproteobacteria bacterium. The sequence continues at coordinate 218 of JAITJT010000266.1, forward strand.
TCGTTCTTTTGATTGTGTTTGTGCATATTTTTATGAATATTTTTAGAGCATTTTTTTCAATAAGTCTCGTGTTTCTTGAATTATAATTTGCCTTATTTCGTAGCTTTTCCAAAATTTAATAGTTCGCTTTTGTGTATTTATCCGCGTATGTTTTTGATAAAATGACTAAACATAATAAACGTTAAACGCGTATTATTAAAGGCTAAACGCGGCATGTGGCGCGCGATAGCCAAAAAAAAGCGGAGTAGATTTAATTTAGGATTTTGTATGAATTTATAGAATTTATTTAGCGCGAAAAGAACTCTTTCCTATTTTCTCATCGCATTAGTTTCGAAAAAAAATCTACACTTTGGGCTCTTTTGGTTTTTTTGGGTTTTTTTTTGTGCGCGCGGGGAAATTTTTATAGCTTCTAAAGTGGCGCCGGGGTGATGTGTGGGCGAAACAAAGCCAGCCAAGAAGATAATCATAATATGCCTCCTGGCGCTTGTCATGGGCCTGGTGGGGCTGGCTCTTTACTTGGCTTTTGGTAAAACCCCGCAGGTGACGGTTAGCACCTATTTTGACAAGGACCGGGTGGTGGCGGTGGTGAGCCAAGGTGAGGCCGCGGACATCGAGAGCGCTAGAGCGCTTAGGGATGCCTTGGAAAGATACGGAAGCTACGGAGAGGGCGGGGCGATCTCGCACTATGTTTTGGGAACAGAGGGCTGCGAGGAGCTTGGAACCTGCCTCACCAAGGCCGTGGAGGATCATAACGTCAAGGCGCTGGTGGTCTTAAAGGCCGGGGTGGGGACAGCCAAGGCCTTCATGGAGATTAGAAAGAAGCACCCGCACCTCATGCTCCTAGCCTCTGAGCCAGAGGAGGATCCAGGGGCTGTGTCCAAGGACGCCACCTTGGTGGTGGGAGGCGACCACGTGGCCAGGGCCTACAACATCCCCATGATGGCCAGAAGCATGGGCGCGAGAACCATAGTTAGGCTCTGCCGGGGTAAGGACACCCACAGCGTCTCAGAGGGGAATTTTTTGGCGGTCATGGACAAGGTGGCCTCTGATAATGGGCTTAAGATAAACGAGATAGTAATCCCCCCCACCGTGGACTCACCTGAGCGCGCTAGCGACTACGTGAGGAACTTCTTTCCGGAGTGGATCTACCGTTTTACGCCCTTTACGCTTTTTTTCACCTGCGAGGACATCTTAAAAGAGCCTCTACTTAACGCTGTTATCCACCAGGGGGGATTCTTTCTGGAGGGCTTTAGTCCCTCCCCCTATGTAGCCTACCCGGAGGTGCTTGGTGTCAAAGGGGCCTCCAGGATGGATCCAGAGGACCTCATCGCCGAGTTGGGCGATGAGGTCATAGAAGAGGACTACGGCGCGCGCCTAGGGGCATCTCCTTCTTCCATGAGCTATGAGCTGGGAACGGCCCTCATGGAGTTTGCCTTCAAGGTATTGGACGGCTACGCCAAGCCCACGGATTTTTCCCAGATACTCTCCAGTGGAACAAGCTCGTCACCATGGCATCTAAAAACCTACCAGGACCCCTTGACCCGCAGGGAGGTGCCCCACTCCCTTATGGTCTACCAGGACCCCTTAATCCTGGGTATGGGCATGGATCCTAACCCCCAGGCCGCGGTTCCGCAGAAGTACAACTTTGTCTACGCCAAGAGGCCTCTATCCAGCTTCCACATAGGGATTTTAACCAGCGACACCGGCCAGAGCCGGGGTGACCTACTTGGCGCCATGGAGATGATAAGGAGATACGGTAAGGCCTCTGAGGGAGGGTTGATCTCTCACGAGAGCTTCCACAATGATTTCACCGAGAACGTGAGGGGCACCCAGGCCCTGGTGGAGGGTTTCCTGGAAGACCCCTTGCTCAAGGTGATTGTCATCAACCAAGGCATCCCGGGTGTGGCCCAGGGCCTGGCCACGGTCATGGCCGAAAGGCCTGATATCTTCATCATAGTTAGCCAGGCCCACGAGGATCTGCGCATTGTGGCCCAGGTGAGCGACCTCATTGTGGTCACTGATTTCGTGGCCAGGGGTTACCTCATACCCCACTCGGCTAGGGTTCTGGGGGCCGAGGCCTTTGTGCACATATCCTTCCCCAGGCACATGAAGCAGCTTAAGACCCAGCGCCGCCACGACTTGATGAAACTCTCCTGCCAGGAGCAGGGCATCAAGTTCTATGAGGTGGAGGGCTTGGACCCAACGGGTCCAGGCGGGCTAGAGGCGGCAACGGAGGACATCCTTCAGAGGTATCCCGGGTGGCTGGAATCCTACGGCCCCAAAACCGCCTTCTACTCCACCAACGACTCCCACGCCGGGGCCCTCATAAGCTCAGTCATAGAGCACGGGGGATATTTTGTGGAGGCGGACATACCCTCACCCTTAACTGGCTATCCAGAGGCCATGGGTATCCCGGTAAAAGAGGACGGCACACTGGAGTACTGGCCTAAATACGTGAAGCTCTTAGAGGAGAGGGCCGTGCGCCTCCACGCCCGGGGCCGTCTGGGCACCTGGGTCTACCCTTCGGGTTTCACCATGAGCGCTGGGTCCATTGAGTTTGGGCGTAGGGTCATGCAGGGTGAGACCGAGCCCGGTAACACCGTGGGCATTCTCTCTGCGTTGGAGTCCTTCACCCCGGGCACCAAGTGGACGGGCACCTTCTTTGTGGACGTGTACTCCGGAAGACCCCTAAGGGACATCCTCCTCATCTACCAAGACACCTATATCTTAGGAAAAGGCTTCCTCCACACCCCGGAGGTAAACATTCCGTATGAATACCAGCTCACAGGCTTCGCCTTCACCAACGAGCAGAGGGCCATCATAAAGCCTAGCCCAAGATCCGGAAGCCCGGCCGAGGACAAGAAGGCCGTGGAGAACTACATCCACTAGTGGTGTTGGATCTTTCGCCTTTTAACCAAGACTTGGTACCTTTGCTCTACGGGCGCTAAAGTATGTGCTCTCTAGGCGCTGTGTTCATGCGCATGACAGTATATCGACTCTCGAATTTAACTACACTGGGGAGAGAAAAAATAAGCGCCACGAAAAGTTTATTTATTTTTTAAGGAAAGATTGTGTAATTCCATTCTCCATGAAAATTATTTCGCGTAATTTTAAGGGAATTTATTTGGTCTTTGGTTAAATTTATTCCTTTCCCATATTCTTTAAGCTTAGAACGCGAGTGACTTTTAACCCATGAGCTGTTTTAGTATTTGATATTAGTTTCACTACCGTCTCGTAATTTTCCAATGGCTTTCCTTTCAAATTTGTGGATATGAAAGAAAATAGCTTATGCTCAGTCTTATTCCATTTCGACGTACCAGGCGGGAGATGCGACACTTGTATGGGCGTATTTACTTTAGTCGACGTCTTGAATAGCTCGAACTTCCACGGATTGACAAGGTCCCCATGGCCACCAAGACAATCAGCGACTATATATATTTTTTTTTGCAGGAGGATATAATTTTTTCCCGTGCTTGATCCACAATTGGTAAAAAAGAATTTACAATAAATTCAGAAGCGCCGCGATTAAACCCTATCTCGACATGCCCCGTGTTCTTTTTAATATCATAGATTCCATAAGGAATAGCTTTAAGTAAGGATGGATCGGGAAAATCATGATCATAAACCTAAAATAGGCGCATCAGAGAGAGCCCACTGCGCCCCATTATTTTCGAGACTCAATAAAATTTCTTGACTCTTGGTATCCGCGCTTATTACGGGATTATCCACTTTAAATCGTTTCGCGCGGTTTGACTAATATGCTCAAATTGAGCGTTTCTATCAGGGTTTCGCTGTTTTGGAGCTAGCGATTTTTTTTTTTTGATCGTAGAGTATAGTTCAACTCATGGAGCGATTTTTTTATAGTTCCATAAGAAACATTAAACCCTTGCTCTTTTAATTCACTCGCTAAGGATCCGCGACTTTTTAGCGTCGTCCCATAGGTGAACAAGGATCGCCCTTTGATAGA
>JAITJT010000286.1 GCA_031278795.1 Deltaproteobacteria bacterium
ATATAGCTTAATGCAAATAATTTATCGACAAAGATATTTGAATATGAAGGGTATTAGAGACAAGGATGTCAAATTATTTAGAGAGTTAAATAATTTTGTAGAGAGATAAGACAAAGTGAAAAAAATAGTTTCAGGAACAGGGCATTCAATTTTTAGAAAATATGATTCCAGAGTCAAGCTGGAGGATTTGTTAGGGGGGTATTCTTCATGAGCCAGGGGTTCACTGAGAACGCTTGGAATGATGGGAAGTGGAGATAAGGGAAAATTACCGGCCAAAGTGATTGGTATCAAGAAAAAAAGTTTTCCATAAGCAGGGTCGAAGGGAAGCTTTAGGCCGGTGCCTAAGTTTGAAAAGAACTGAAAGATTAATCTGAAATATGAAAGGAGCGCGATGGATAAACGAAAAAATTATGAAAGTCGTAGGGATTTTTTCAAAAGGGAAATTTTTAGATGAACAGGGAGACGGATAGCTCTTCTTGACGATGGAAAAAAGAATTTTAAAAATCCGCGCTCTCTTTTGGAGATGAATTTTTTTCTAGGTCGGTGGGATAGGGCAGATTGGCCAGATTGGCAATCATATGAATCTAAGATTGGTTTATAAAAGCTAAAAATGCAGATCAAATATCATACAGGTAGTGGCCTCTTATGGCTGCACTGTTTAAAAGTAACTTATGGGAGTTCTTTTGCTTAATCTATGAAATATCACAGTTAATCTGTGATTATCTAAAATTATCTAAAACAATCTTAAATAAGAATAAGGATAGAAATAAAAGACCAAAGGTTTTTGAATTTAGAAATGCTCGTGTGGAAAATTCAAGTTGTCGTCTCAAAAGTCCTTATAGGATATGTATTATATGCGCGTTTATAAATTTAAGTCATCTTTTAATAGCAGAAAAGTCTATATATTGTGTACTTATTAACATATCGATTTAAAACTTGAAGAAATAATCATGTATAATATCTTGGAGTAACACGGGCGAATATTGAAGATGGCTAAACGTAAGTTGTTTGAAAATTTTAGGGTTTTCATGTTGACATCATGTTTTAAAACAACGAATAGGTGAAGAACCAATGATTGAGCATAACAAGACAGTGTAAGGAGATGCGTGTAAAAGCATTCGTTATTTCTTAGTGAGTAAGAAATATTTTTTCAACATGTATCAGTGTCATAAAAACACTAGCAAGGGAAATTATGAAAGACTCAGACAAAACAGAAAGCATTATGAATATGACTTTAACAGATCTCTTCCTGAATATGAAAAAGAGGATTGAAGATCTAGAGGATCGCTTGTCTATTGTTGAAGACTTGCTCAAAAAACCTCCACAAAGGCAACGTAAGCAGCGTAACTACCAGGATTACTTGAAAGTGAAAGAGGCCATCAAACGCGGCTCTAGCATAAACGGTACAGCCAAAATGCTAAAGCTCCCATACACGACAGTGCATTACTACGCTACTGCCACCGCTGAGATAGTGGAGAAGCTGAAGAGCATGGTGCACGAACCTGAGGAAGAAAATGGAGATGGCGAAAAGATAGAAGAGGAATAGGTGCTGTGAAGAAACTTTCGTGTAAGCTGTGGGTGACAATGCTATAAGTGCTAGACATTTTTATAGAGTTGGAGAAACTATAATATTGACTTGTTAGTCACCAAAGATTATTGAGACTTCACAATTTTTATGATTACAAGTTAGGTGGAATAAATTTATCATGGCAAACGATGCAGCAAGATCAATTATTGGGATGGCGGGAGTATTTTTCGTTGCCTTGTTTTGTTATATTGTCTGTTTAATTTTTAAATTTATAGCAAGAAAAATACGGGAGAGTTCTTCGCAAAATAATTCACAGTATAACCGTTTATCTGCCCAAAACAATAGAAGTATTTCTATTGAAACGCCCGGGTACGCGGTCTATGATGCAATTATCAAATGTCCATATTGCGGACAAGAATATCCAATACAAAATGATCAAATCAACAAAAAATCATTTTGTAAAAACTGCGATAAATTTTTTATAATCAGACTAGAGGGAACACAATGAATGTTTTAAAAATTATCATGGCTATAGCCTTTTGGACAATATTTGGAAGACTTTTTGGTCTTCTGGGAATCGTAATTGTCACTGTTGTTGGATTTATAATCGCACTAATAGCATCCTCATTAAGTAAAGATTCTGATAAAACAGAGGGTGCTGAGCAAAATAAATTGCCAAGTAATGCGGTTGTTAACCGTAATAATCCAAATACTTTTACTATCAAGTGTCCAAAATGCGACCGGGAACTTTCGATAGATAGAAGTAATATGGATAAAATTATTAAATGCTTGTCTTGTGGTTTGGTTTTTAGGCCGTCTGAGTTAAATAATTATGTTGATTTAAATAAACAACAATATATTGTAAGGGGGCGAAATAATTAGTGGCAACATAATTGGTAGATATCAATATCTTTTTTTGGTAAAAGGATCAACACAATCTTACCAGAAAAGAGTCAGCTATTGTGTTGCGCTTTTTTTGTGGGAAGCGTGTGAATCAAGAAAAAATTTTACGGCTTAAGAGGTTATACTTTCACACTCTAAATCAACGGCATTCAATTTGCCATAAGGAGTTCAATATGACATTTTTTAAAATACTTGTCGCCAGCCTGTTTGTAATATGCTTTTTCGTGAGCCCATCTTTTGCGGATGTGAAATGCCACCAGGAATACGATGGTTCCACGAAATGCGTGGAATTAGATAATTGGGGAAGGGAAAAAAGTGGTGGGGTGAGATGCAGCGAGGATTACAGTGGGGACACAGTTTGCAAGGAACTGAACACTTGGGGCAGGGAAACTAATAAAGGTGTAAGGTGCTCAAGAGATTATAGCGGAGACACTGTCTGCAAGGAACTAAGAGGCCCGTTTGGATACTGAGCGTCTTTTAATCGGCGATGTTTGGGGGCTTATATTTCATGAAAGAATTTTGAGGGTATCTAGAATCTTTTGGATATCAGTGTTCGTAAAGTCCCCAAACGCGCTAAAAAATAGATGTTTGCCATTTTTCAGATCTGTTACAACGGCTATGGCTTCCTCTCCATCTTCCGTAAAATGGAACACGTAGGCTTCAATGTTCTGTCCTTGAGGTGTCGGAGTGGAGCCTTCCACGGCCTTTGAGTAGATTTCAGCTATTTCCTCAGTGGAATAAATTCCATTTTCTTCAGTTAGAAACAATATAGATGCCGCGCTATCCTGAGAGCTTAAGATGGCTGTTGAATTGTCCTTTGATTCTATAGTCCAATTAGGTGGGGCCTCAAAAGATATGCCATCTAATAATACTTTGGTGCTTTTACCGCTTTCTGGTTTTTTGGGAAAATAATCTTTGCCAATGTTTTTATCTTTGCGGGGAAGAGCATCGAATTTTTCCTGGAAGTTAAGCGCGGGTTCGGTTTTGGAGTAGGGAAGGATTTGACCTTCTTTTAGTTTTGGGTTCACACCATTGGAGTACAGAAATGCCACAATCTCGGTTGCCGGCTGGGCCAGGTTGGTGCGCGCGCGCTTGGTGCGGACATTGAAGGCCCAGGTGTTAATGCCTATAATTTCGCCTCTGTAGTTTAAAAGTGGCCCGCCGCTGTTGCCTGAGCTTATTTGGGCGGAGTGCACTATCAAATCCCCAAATTGTCCATGGATGTAGGCGTTGATGTTTCCGGTGGTGGAGGCGACAGGAAGCGGTATCACGTTTTGCATGCGGCCCCTGAAGATATTTTTGTAGTTGAGGTCAATGTCCGTCACCAGTCCTGGATATCCCCAGGCTGAAACCCAGTCGAGCTTGTCGGCGTCCAGGTTGAAGGTCATGGGGGTGAGAGAGGCGCCTTCCGGCTCAGTGAAGCGCAAGAGGGCAAGATCTCTAGATCCGGGAAGGTAAGCGTTTTCATCATACTGGACATTCACGATCTCGGCCTGTGTTGGCCTCATATATTTGTTGAGGATATAGATTTTGGCTCTCGGAGGGAGATCGTCCACCACGTGACCGTTGGTCATGATGTAGCCATTGGCGACCAGGAAGCCGCTTCCCGAGGCGGATCCGGTCTTGGTCTCCACCAGGACGAAAAAGATGGATTTCTCTATTGTTTCAGAATCCTGGCTCTGAAGGTCCCTCGGCTGCCCCAGGCCAAGCTCTACTCCCTGGGGAAAAGCTGGGCTAGTGAGGATTATAAGAGCTAGGATCCCCAAAAAAAGAGATAGCTTTTTATAAAGTTGCATAAAAAATCCATCTAGTCGGGTTAATGCGGGAATCGATAGTTAGCGACCTTTTAGGAATATCTCCTTTAGGGCACTCCATAGTAAAGCTTTAGCTTGTCAGTCGATTTGATCCTTAGGCGCCAGTTGTCGCGATAAGATCGTGACTGAGGCGTTTTTTTTTCTATATGAGGACTCTCCGGCGCTTTGGTAATTTTTTAGGCATGGATTGCTCGTGTATATGGTATGGTCATCGGATTTGTCAGTCCAGGAAAAAATAGTCTGATCGCTTACAAATTCCGGTAGGATATTGTTGTGTTTCAAGAATATAGCGATGGTAATAGAAGGCTGGGCCATGGAGGATCCGGCCTTAACATTATTATGGCCCTGAATCCAGGTGTTTATTCCCACCACCTCGCCCGCATGGTTTACCAGAGGCCCGCCGCTGTTACCCCTCATGATTTTAGCCGAGTGAACGAGAATGCTGGTGCTTTCGCCTTCAGCCAAGGTGTTTATGAGTCCGGAAGTGATGTCAGCCGTGTGTTCCAGTATTTTTTTGAATTTTCCCTGCAGTACCTCTTTGTGGGAATAATTGAGGGAAATCACTGAATATGGATAACCAATGGCAAGCACTGATTGAAGTTTTTGAAAAGTAAGGTTTAGGGTGAGTGGGCTTTGTTCGCTCTTTTGCAATTTTTTGTCGAATTTCAAGAGGGCGAGATCCGTGTTACCTGGATCGCTCTTTTCACAAACCGTATCCATGGAAACCAGTTCCGCCTCAATGGGATCGTTTAACACCTCGTTGGCCAGGTAGATCTTTCCCTCTTTGGTGAGATTAGATAGTAAATGCGCGTTTGTGACAACGTAGCCGTCAGCCACCAGAAATCCGGTTCCAGACTCGAAGATTTCGCCACTTTTATCCTTTTCTCCTGTTTCCACAAGGATATAAAAGGTTGAATGCAGGATTTTATTCAGCTGTGGTGAGACAGTACTCACTTCAATCTGCGCCCAAAGCATAGGTGCAGTTAGAAGATACATAACGCTAAATGTTATAAGAACTAAAAGCTTCTTCATGGTGATAAGGAACGCGCCCTTTTAAGTGTAGAATGTAATGTGGGCCTAAATTAAACAATCGGATAGAAGTCAGCTCGAAATTATAGCACTGGGAAGAATGAAAATATAGCTGGGGTCCTTTTCCGTCTCCTCCTTCCTAATCCCAGAGGGCTTTTGTTTCTGTAAATTTATCTACTATATATATGTACATAGTTCTATTTTTATACATCTTTTTATTAGTGGGAACTTTTTTAGCGTTTTCTCTCAAAATGGATGCGCATCATAGGTATAAGGCAAAAAGAAGCTTAAGCTAAGCCTGAAGCTCAAGCTCTCCACTATAAAAGTAAAAAACGGAGCCCTGTTTTGAGAGTTTACTATTTTATGTTATCATTAAATTACGTAATTCTTAACACACACGTCTTTTATGTGATTTTTTAAAAAATATTCAAGGGGAGAACACACAAGCTGAAAGAAAATTTTTCACCCTTGAGGTCTTTTTCCCAAAAATTCAAAATTTGAGGTTAAACATGGCAAAAGAAGTGGATACCCAGGCAATCGATCAGATATTTTTAAAGGCCAGGTCTTTTATCGCCTACACCCCGGAAGAGTTGGATGACAAAAAAATAGAGGCGCTGTATGAACTATTCAAGTGGGGCCCTACTTGTGTCAATTGTCAGTCTGGACGCTTTATCTTCGTCCGCTCCAAAGAGGCCAAGGAGCGGCTCAAGCCCTGCCTCAACCCGGGAAACGTCCCCAAGGTTGAGAGCGCCGCGGCCACTGTCATAGTCTCCTATGACACCAAGTTCTACGAGTTCCTGCCCATCCAGTGGCTGGCCTACGACGCCTCGGCCATGTACAGGGACAATCCGGTCCTCTCGGAGGAGACAGCCTTCCGCAACAGTAGCCTGGGAGGGGCCTACCTCATTATGGCTGCCCGGGCCCTGGGCCTGGACTGCGGGCCCATGAGCGGCTTCGATAACGGCAAGGTTAACCAAGAGTTTTTCCCGGACGGGCGCTTCAAGAGTAACTTTCTCATAAACATTGGGCACGGGAAACCGGATGGTTTCTACCCCCGCGGCCCCAGACTGCCCTATGAGCAGGTGGTGAAGATCCTCTAGAACCATTCAGTTATATTTACCCGGCGCAAAACAAAAGCCGGGAAAATAAAAGCCATCAAAAAGAAAAGCCACTTGGATCCCTCCTGAGAGGGATCTAAGTGGCTTCTTTATGGAAAAAAGGCCCAAGTTCAGAGGCTAAAACCGATGTAATCCGCCTTCGGCGAACTTAAGGCCTTGGGGTTGCCTACTTCTTCTTTTGCTTCTGCTGACCAACGCGAACCTTGGCATCCGCGCCCTTGGTGTCGGACTTGATGTGGGTGGCCATGCTGCAGTCGCCTCTGCGCCATTTGGTGGCGGGATCCGGAAACACCGCACAGTATTTTGTCTCGCCCACGGTCAAGATTCTCTCGCAAGACTCGCACTTGGCGTCAATGGGACGGCAGGAACCACCCAGGAAAGAACAGCCCTTTTTGGCCATGAAAGAACACTCAACGCCATTTTTGATAGTTGCGCACTGCATATTGTCACCTCACATGTGAAAATCGTTTGATAATGAGACAAATGGACTCTGAGCTTGTCTCAGAGTCCAAGTTGCGGATTATACTTTAATGAAATGAAAAGTCAAGCGCTTTCAGTGTTAAATTTTAAAAATTTTTGGCCTTTTCAATGGATTTTTTCAGCATATTTGATAATATAATTGTATATATAGTTCTTATAGCTAATTGTTTTGTATAATTTATAGATAGCTATGCGATCTGTAGGTTTTATCTGTCAAAAAAAATTATTTTAAAATTTTTGCTTCATTTTTTTTCCACTTATCTGCCACAAAATACCCCCATATTTAGCCTCTATTGCCCCAAGACTCACTATATTTAGAATTTTCTGCCCCAAAAATTCCCAAAAATCCCCAGAAAACCCATGGTGAGCCTCCATGCGCCCCAAAATTCACCATATTTAGCCACTATCAGCCCCAAGACTCCCCATATTTAGCCTCCAAGCGCCCCAAAAATCCCCACAAAGGCCTCTTTCTCAATGGCCTCCATCTTATTTAGCCTTTAACCGCCCACTATCTTGGCGGGTCTTAGAAAAGCGCCCTCGCGAGCCTTGATAATTTGGGGCCCGCGGGCGCCATTTAGCAAGGGGTTCGCGGGTGTTCGCGGGGAAAAATCTCCCCTTCAAAAGTTGGCAGATCTTTTGCAGTACAAAAGACAGAGTCAGCCCCCCGGGGATGGTGCCTCGGGTAAGATTTATAGGAGATTCCTCATGGACCGAGAGATTAGCGACACGGGCGTATACCAGGATCTAAGCCATTATGAGACAGTGGCCCGCATTATGGCCATGGAGCTTTCATCTTTTGAACTGGTCTCAGACCCCCTGGATGTGGCCGAGACCTTAGAAGAGTTGACTGAAGAGATGGAGGACATGCCCGATGTCATTAGCTCTTGCCGTATGGCGGCGGAGACCTTCCGGGAGCTAGAGGGCGCCTTGGACCGCATGTATTCACTCGCGGACAGGGCTGTGGAGGCCGGTGAGGAGAATCCCGTTCTCTTAGAGACCCTGGATAGGCAGTTCGCCGGCTACGCCGAGATAGTGGCCCGCCTGGCGGGCGCTGATGATTTCGAAGGCCCGGTTCTAAGCCTAAGTAGCGTGGAGGAGGCCAAAGTGACCAGGATAATACTTGGTTGCCTTTCCCAGAGCCGGCACAACTTTGCCGTGCGCATTGAGGAGCAGCGCCGCCGGATAAACACCGCCATGGATGACGCCTTGAACCTACTCACTAGATTGCTAGAAGACGGAGAAGAGATTTCCCACGAGACCCGGGAAGGCCTCTCCGCCCTTCTTACCAAACTGAGGTCCCTTGATCCCTCAAGCCCCATGCCCATGTCCAAAAGCATCTACACCCTGCACTAAAAAAGAAAAAGCCAAAACGAAAAAAAATAGCCCCTGGGTATTTCCCGGGGGCTTTTTTCTTTGGCTCTATGAGTGAGTGGTAAATTTGTCCCACTTCAAGGGATATTTACTGGACTCTCCTCAATCTTTATGACCCGGAGGCGCTCTCCGCATTCCTCCAATAGCTCGGGGTTCACAAAGTGACCGGCGATTATTACGCACATGGACTTTAAGGCCAGTTCATTAAATATCTCAGAGACCCGGGAGTGCCAGTAGCGATCCAGAAAGGCGAAGGGCTCATCGAGTACCACTATGGGCCGCTCCAGGATGAAGGTTCTGGCAAGAGAGAGCCTGCGGCGCATGCCTCCGCTCATCTCCGGAGGCCTGGTGGCCTTCTCCAGATGGAACCTCTCAAGCCAAAAAGAGGTCTTCTCCTCTATAAGCTCTTTCGACCAGGTTCTGGGGAGAATGTATCTGAGGTTCCTCTCGGCCGAGAGCCAGGGGATGAGGGCGTTGTCTTGGAACATGAAGCTCACCTCGCCTTCGCGGATGACCTTTCCGGAACTCTCTTCCTGGATGCCCACCAGGATCTCCAGAAGGGTGCTCTTCCCGTAACCCGAGGGCCCGATAAGGCACAGTACCTCACCTCCCAAGACAGTGAGGCTGCAGGATTTTAGAACTTCGCGGCCTTTGAAGGTCTTTTTGATGTTTTCCGCCCTTAGCCACTCCATACTATTCCGCCCTTTTGGCCAAGCTGGCCGCCCGCTTCCTCAAGGGTGTGATTACCAAGGCCTCTAGGCTAAGTCCTAGAATGATTATGGAGAGCGCCCAGGCCTGTAGTTCATCGAAATTAAGCTTGTTGTAGCACCAGTAGATACGCGCCCCAGCCCCGTCGTGGCTCCCCATGAACTCGGCTACCGCCGCCGCCTTCCAGGCGGTGGAGAGCACCGTGGATAACCCGGCCAGGTAGAAGGGCAGTATGCCAGGGAGGTAAAAGTCCTTGAGCCTTCTTAGGAGAGGTACCTTATAGAGAGCGCTCATGGCGATTACCCTGGTGGAGAGGCCCATGGCGCCTTGGGCGGTGTTACTGAAGACAAAGGGAAGGGTGGTTAAAAAGACCGTGGCCACAGGCACCACCGAGCCGGTTCCGGCGAAGACCATGGCGATGGATATCCAGATAATGGGCGGGCAGGATTGAATCCCCGCTATGAGCGGGGCGGTGTACTCCAGAAGGAACTGCAGCCTACCGGCGGCTAAGCCCAAGAGCACCCCCAGGAGGTTAGCCAGGAGCACGCCGTAGAGTGCCCTCTTGACGGTGAGCCCCAGCTGGCTCACCAAGGTGCCGTCAGCTATTATGGAGCCCAAGCTCTTTAAGACCACCAGGGGATTGGGGGCCAGGGCCGGGCCGTATACCAAATTGGCGCACTCCACCACCCCGGCCCAGAGCAGGAAGGATACCAGATAGGGGAGTATGGCTTTGAGCACGCGCAAGCTGGTTCCTAACTTAGCTACAGAGATGCGGTAATTTTGCTTGTTTTATATTAAGAGAGTTAAGGGCAAAATATGGTTATCAAAATATAAAATCCGAGGGAAAGCTAGAGATAAGATAGCCGTCCCGGCATAGATCGGATGCCGTGTGGCAGATGAAGCTGTCCACCTCCGGGGCCACGTCCTTGGCGCTTTCCACCATGATTAGATCCCTTCCCAATGATTCCACCAGAACCTTCTCCCCTAAGGCGTCCCGGGTGCTTTTGGGAAGGAGGGCCACTATCTGGGTGGGGGTGAGGCCGTTTAGCTTTTTGCCGGCCGCCTTCAGGCGGTGGCCCAGCTCCCAGGTGAGCCTGGGATAGTCTTTGGCGAAGTTGCTGTTCACCGCAATCCCCGCGTGCGGCAGCCTGGCCTCGCCGCCACTAGCGAGCGCCAGCTCCTCTTCTAGGGATCCCACCACGGAGAGCGCTGGGTTTTTTAGGATGGCGCTCGTCACCATGGGCTCCGGAAGGAGGGCCGTGTGGATCTTGCCTGAGAGAAGTTCCAATACCAGCTGCTGGCCGCTGTAGCCCGCCACCTTGAAGGCGGGCCCACCGTTTTGTGCAATTAAGTTCAAAATACCTTCGGCCGGGCTATTTTGCGGGGCAGCAGGAAGCGGTATCTTGTTCTTGTTCATATAGGCCGCGAGCTCGCTAATGTCCTTGGGAAGCCTGGGGGCCTTTCCGGGGTCTAAGGGGAGTGGAGACGAGATGAAGTAAAACTTCTTCCAGGCGGTGACCGAAAGTAGCCTCACGGGAGCTCCCTTGGATGCTGCCCTGGCGAAGGTCTCCAGATGCCCCACCCACACGTCACCTTTTCCGGCGAGGAGCAGCGCCCTCAAATCGTCTAGGTTCTTCCACTCGGTAAGCTCAGTCTGGGTGTGCGGCCAGCCGTCGCTTAGGGCCACTAGCAAAGGTAAGACGGCCGTGGTGGCTCCGGTGGCCGTGTAGATGGATACCTGCGGGGGCGTGGGAACGGGATCCGAGGGGTCAGTCTTCTGGTGCTGTGCGTAAAGTAGCGCTGGTGCTATCATCACAAAAAGCCATAGGAGAGCCGCCAAAAAAAATCCGCCCTTTGAATTTTTCCTCAGAGGTCTGTGTAGTTCTCGCATGCCTTATCCTTTCTGTGACAAATTTAAATACCAAAAAAAAGCTTACTGGCTATAGTAATCGCGCTAAAATGGTACTTATTACCCTTTTTAGAACTAAAATCCTTCTATAAAAACCTTTTAAAAAAAGATGCAAAAAGAAATGATATCATAGTTAAGCGAAAATGATGATTAATCCTTAGTCAAAAAGCCAAATATCAGAAAAGCTAAATTACCAAAAGCTAAATATCCATAAGTCAAAAAACTAAAATCCAAAAAACAATAAGCCTAAATATTTATAAGTCAAATAAGCATAAGCCAAGAAAGGTTGGGCTAAATGTTCTTTACAATTCCCAATATATCAGCTAAAATCTAAAAAAAAATTGAAATGCTTATAGTTATTTACTTAGAAGCTAATACTTTGACATAACATTGCGATTCGAAATATCTCTAACTATATGAAATGTCTTTTTTTTCCACTCTTGGCTTTTTCTATTTCTTAGCTGCGGCCGAACTTCCTTTCCAGCTCCTTAAAGCTTATGGTGATTGATGACGGCCTCCCATGGGGGCAGTAGGCCCCCTCTTCGTTTTCCAGCATGTCCTCCAAAAGCCTCTCCATTTCCGTAATAGTTAGGCTGTGTCCGGCCTTTATGGCCGCCCTACAGGCGATGGAGTGGAGCCAAGACTCGGATATCTCCTTTAAGGCCCCGTCCATGCCGCCTCCGTCGTATTTTTTCAAAGACGACTTGGCCCCGTCTAAGATCTCCACCAAGGCCTCCCTTCCCTCCGGAAGCTCCAGTAGCGCGGGTATGCCCTTGAGGAGCCAGGTGGTCTCCCCGAAGGGCTCCAGGATGAAGCCGAGCTTCATGAGCTCCTTGGCTAGCCACTCGAGGGCCACCTTCTCGTGGAGGGAGAGCTCCATGGTCTCCGGAATCAACAGCTGCTTGGAGGGAAGGCCCTGGGCCTTTAGTTCTTTTTTGAGGTGGTTAAAGAGTATTCTCTCGTGGGCAGCGTGCTGATCGGTTATCACCAAGCCGTCCTCCCCCTGTGAGAGTATATAGGTTTTCCCCAGCTGGGCAAGGGGCCTGAGGGCGAAGCCCTCAAGCCCCAGGCCAGTCTCCAGGCCGCTTGTGCCCCCGCTGGCTATCCCTGGGGAATAATCCTTCTGGCCTTTCACGGTTGGCTCTTTTTCAAAGAGCGAGTCGTTTGGGAACTCCCTCTGTCCACCGCTCGTGATACTCACCCGAGGGGCCCTTCCCTGTAAGTACGGAAAGTCCTTCCTTAGGCCTTGGTAAAAGGCCCCGCTATCCCGGAGTTGGTTTTCCCAAGAGGGCGTAAGCTTGTCACTTGGGGCCCGGCCCTCATCATCTTCCGGAAGGTCGCTGGGGAGAGCGTCTCCTGTGGGGAGTGCATCAAGATCCACAAGGTTTCTCGAGGCAAATATCTGCCTGGATGATGAGCTAATGGCCTTGTTGACGGCTGTCTCCACCGCGCTAAAGACTGAGTAGCTGTTGCGGAAGCGCACCTCGGTCTTGGCTGGATGCACGTTCACGTCCACCTCCGTGGGGTCTATCTCCACAAAGACCAGCCCCAGGGGGTAGCGCCCGGGCTGGAGGGTGCGCCCGTAGCCCGAGGTGACGGCCTTGATTAGTAGCCTATCTTTGACCGGGCGGCCTAGAACGTAGATGTGGAGGGAGCTTGCCGTGCGCTCGGTGAGCCCGGGGCCTGAGAGGTAGGCCTTTATTTTAATGCCCCTCTCGGCGTGGGTGAAGGCCCGCATGTCGGTAAGGAAGTTTTGGCCTAGGATGCTGGAAAGCCTCGCGTTGAAGTCGTTTTTGGAGTCCACGTAGACCAGCTCCCTCCCGTCAGCTATTAGCTTAAGAGAGATATCCGGCCTTCCCAGGGCGTAGCGCTCGGCTATTTCCACCAGGTGCCCCTCCTCGGTCTTGGTGGTCTTCAGGAACTTACGCCTGGCGGGGACGTTGAAGAAGAGATCCTTCACCTCCACCATGGTGCCCCTGTTGAAGGGGGCTGGGTTTAGGGAGTAAACTTTTCCGCCTATCACGGTTATCTTGTGGCCGAATCCCTTGTCGTCAGTGCTACTGGTAATGCTCATCCTACTAACCGAGCTAATGGAAGGGAGGGCCTCCCCCCTAAAACCCAAGGTGTGTATGTTCATGAGGTCGCTATCGGCGTTTAGCTTGCTGGTGGCGTGCCTCTCCAGGCACTCTGAGAGCTCCTCCTCGCTCATGCCGCAGCCGTCGTCGCTTATGCGTATGAGGGACTTCCCTCCGGCCTCGCATTCAATTGTTAGACGCGTGGCCCCGGAATCCAGGCTGTTCTCCAGGAGCTCCTTGAGGATGGAGGCGGGTCTCTCCACTATCTCGCCCGCGGCTATCTGGTTTATGAGGTTCTCTGGAAGTACTTTTATGCGGCTGGCCATCTGGCGCTCTCTTTTTTGTTTAAGCTATAATGTTACCGGCGGAACGGGCCTTTGGTTCTCTCCGGCCGGGGTCGCGGTCGCCGCTGGTGGTGCTGCTGGTGGCCGCGATGCCCTTTTTATGGGGCGATTTTAAAACTTGGTGTTTTGTTTCTAAAATTGTTTAATTTTAGAATACAAGTATATAATTACAATTATTGATTACATTTTAAAATTTTTTTGTTATTTTGCCCAATTTAATTTAAGAAACTATTGTAACACATTACATAAGGAAAAAATGTCTGAAGATACAAGCGCTACAGAGACAAGGGGCCGCGAGGGAGAGGACTGGTTCTGGGTTCTCTCTACCCCCATAACCATCCACCGCGACAAGATGCTGGTCTTGGAGCTGGAGAGCCAGTATGAGTTCGTGCCGGTCTTCCCCACCCGAGAGGAGGCGGAGAGGGTTCTCGCGCGCCTCAGTGACGAGGGCTACGTGGTACAGGCCATGCACGTAAATGACATAAAGGACTTTGCCCTCTCCAAAACCCTAGGCGTCCACACGGTGAACGGGGAGGGCCATATAGTGAAGGTCTGGGAGCTAAAGTGAAGAGGAAAGGTCTATGAGAGTCCTCCTAACAGGCGCCAGCGGGTTTCTAGGGAGGCGCGTGGCAGAGCTTTTTCTAGATCATAGTCTTGATCTAAGAATCTTTTCCCGAAGGGATGTCCCTGAGCTCGCCCAGAGGGGCGCCAAATTTTACTTAGGAACATTCGAAGAAACCGGGCTTATTAAAGATGCCCTCTTGGATGTGGACGCCGTAGTCCACTCTGCCGGTAAAACCGGGCTCCACGGGCCCTATGAGGACTTTTACACGGTAAACACCCTCTACACCTCTAAACTCTTGGAAGCGGCCAAGGCCTCGGGGAGTGTCAAGTATTTCGTGTACACCAGCACCCCCAGTGTGGTCTATAGGGGAGGCAACTTGGAGAACGCCTCTGAGAGCGCCCCATACGTGGACTCCAAGGAGTCAGCCTATTCTTATAGCAAGATGGAAGCTGAAAAGATTGTGCTTGGCGCTAACTCACCGGACTTCCTCACCCTGGCCCTAAGGCCGCACCTTATCTGGGGCCCGAGGGATCCGCATTTTCTTCCCAGGATATTTGACCTCGAAAAAAGGGGCAAGCTCTTCTTTTTTTCAGGCGGCCCCTACAAGGTGTCCCACACCTATATAGACAACGCCGCCTGGGCCCATGTCCAGGCGCTTAGGAAAATAGTGGAGAACCCCAAAGTGGGGGGAGAGGCCTATTTCATAGCCGAGCCCGAACCCATGGACCTTAAAACCCTCATAAACCGCCTGCTCTCCTCTGGCGGTAGGGGGGAAGTTACTAAAACCCTAAACAAACACCTAGGACTCGCCATGGCTAAAGCTGTGGAATTTATCTGGAAGGCCCTAAGACTCAAAAGCGAGCCGCCTCTTTCGGTATTCGCCGTGAAACAACTTTCCAGCAGTCACTATTTTAATCTCACCAAAGCCTATACCTATCTTGATTACCAGCCGAAAATAAAAACGGAAGACGCATTTTTGGCGTTATCCGCCTACCTCAAGGATCATCCTCCAGCCTAGAAAGATTGTTACCACATAAATAAGCGCCCAAAATGCCTTTCACTTTTTCTCAAAAAAAAAATAATTGTTTGCGATGTTTTGTCTTTCGCCCTTTAACTAGTGTTAAAAAAACCCAAAAAGTTTTAAATTTTGAAAATCCCTCTCCTTAGCAACCTACCTCCCTACTTCCCTGCCTGCCTACCCACCTACCTCCACCATTCTTCAAAATCATTAT
>JAITJT010000038.1 GCA_031278795.1 Deltaproteobacteria bacterium
TGGGTCATGTTATTGATTCCGATTTGTTTTAGCTGTGATTTTTTTAACTGTGATTTGTTTTAGCTGTGAACTGAAAAAAAATTGATGCCCTATGGTCTTTGGAAAAAAAGCTTATGGTCTTAAAGAATTGGCTAATAGTCTAGAAGATTTAGAACTTTGGTTTTGATATATATGAACTCTAAGCCTTCCGGAAAGTTTTTTTTTTGTTTTCACGGCCTTAGGGCCACCAGGGGAATGCCCTGGGTCTCGGATTTTCCGGTCATGAGGTTGAGGTTAACCAGGGCCTGGGTGACTGCGCCTCTGGAGAGGTTATCAATCACCGATATGACCTTCAATACCCCGGCTTCCTCATCTAGGGCCATGCTTAGGTCGCAGAAGTTGGTTCCCCTCACGTCTAGGACGTTCACGCTCACTTCTTTGAGTCTTAGGCGCACAAAGGGAGCGTCTCTGTAGAAGTCTAGGTAGGCTTTGTGGATCTGATCTAAGGTAACGCCATCTTTAAGCTGGGCGTAGAGGGTGGTGAGTATGCCCCTGGACATGGGTGCCAGGTGCGGGGTGAAGGAGAGTGAGACCCTCTCTTGGGTGAGGGCCTCAAGCTCGCCCTTGGCCTCCGGGGTGTGCTGATGACCAACTATCTTATAGGCCTTGAAGTTGTCGTTAAGCTCGCAGTAGGAGTAATCCACCTCCGCCCTCTTTCCGGCGCCTGAGACCCCGGATTTGGAGTCGGCTATGAGAGGGGCATGGGGCTTAAGAAGAGAGTTTTTGGCAAGAGGGGCCGCGGCCAGGATGATGGAGGTGGGGTAGCAGCCCGGGTTGGCGACTAGCTTGGCCTTCATAATATCCTCCCGGTGGAGTTCTGGAAGGCCGTAGACAGCATCTTGGAGGAGCTCCGGGGCGCTGTGCTCCATCTTATAGAACTTTGGATAGAGACTCTTGTCCTTGAGCCTGAAATCACCGGTAAGATCGATTACCCTGGCGCCAAGCTTGAGGATCCTGGGAACCAATTTCATGGATGCCCCGTGGGAGACGGCCAGGAAGAATATCTCCGGAAAGCTTTTAGGGTCTTTTTTCTGGATATCTTCTAGAAAGTCCGGGTGAACCAACTCCAGCCCCTCATAGGCGGGAACCCCCATGAGGGAGGGATTGGCCTCGGCCAAGCTCTTACCAGCGTCCCCTCTGGAGGTCACCAGCGTTACCTTGTAGTCCTGGTTTAGGGAGAGGGCCTGAAGCAGTCCCTGCCCGGTGTAGCCGTTCACTCCGATTATGCCTAAAAACATAGTTCCTTCCTTAGCTTCATGGGTGGATTTTAGCCTACAAAATACTCTTCATATGAAAAAGACCGGGCCCGGAAGATATCCAGGGGCCCGGTCTGTAGTTTCCCACAAGACTGAAGATGTTGACTCTCTAGCGTTTGGAGTACTGGTAGCGTGCCCTGGCGCCTTTCTGGCCGTACTTCTTGCGCTCTTTTTCCCGGCTGTCGCGGGTTAAGAGCCCGGCCTTCTTCAAGGGAGCCCTCAGGCTCGCGTCATGGAGCTGCAGGGCCTTGGCTATGCCGTGGCGGATGGCGCCGGCCTGGCCACTCACCCCGCCTCCGGAGGCCAGGATGTAGAAATCGAACTTCCCATGGTTTTTGGTGATGGCGAGAGGCTGCTCAGCCACTATCCTCAGGGTCTCCTGGGTGAAATACTCATTCATGGGACGGTGGTTCACGTTCATCTGTCCCGCCCCGGGGTTCATCCAGACCCTAGCTATGGCGTTTTTGCGTTTTCCTGTGGCGTATACCCTAGTGCCTTCCATCGTCTTTCAACTCCTTTGGGAAAGAATTATATGGTTAAAATTCGCGCTATACGGTTATAATCTCTAGCTCTTGAGGACCAGAACCTCTGGCTTCTGCCTCTTGTGCGGGTGCTCCGAGCCCACGTAGACCTTGAGCTTCTTCAGCTGCCTGCGCCCCAGGGTGTTCTTGGGGAGCATGCCCCTCACCGCGTGCATGAGTAGCTCGGTGGGCTTCTTTTCCAATACGGTCTTGGCCACCACCTCTTTGAGTCCGCCCACGAAGCCGGTGTGGTGCCTGTAGAGCTTCTGCTCCATCTTCCTACCCGTTAGGCGTACCTTCTCGGCGTTGATGACCACTATGAAGTCGCCCGTGTCGTTGTGGGGAGTGAAGATGGCCTTGTCCTTGCCCCTCAACTTATTGGCTATCTGGGAGGCGAGCCTACCCAGGACCTTGTCAGCGGCGTCCACCACATACCAGCGCTTAAGCACTTCCTTCTCTTTGGCCATAAAAGTTTTGTTGTTCATAAGGATCACCATAAAAACCCCGAAAAAGGCTAATAAATATGCCCTGGGTCAAATTTAGGGATATAGGCCCGCGGCCTTTAACCCAAAAAGCCCTGAACTAGACCTTATAGCACCATCCTAAAGGCCTGTCAACAAGTAAAATATGATTTTGGGGCCCCTGGTGGCCTTCCCCAAAGAGGGCCTCTACCCTCTATTTTAGGCTCTTAGCCCCCCAAATGCCTAAAAGTTGGGCTTACTCTAATCTCAGAGGCCTGCGGGCCCTAGGGCCCGCTGGCCTTTGGGTCTTTGAGGCTCTTGAAAAGCCCCCTAACTAGAGGGACTTGTTTCTTTTCTGGGCGATGGCCAGGGTATTCTTTAGAATTTTATCGGAATCGGAAAGAAGACGGTTCTGGTAATCCAGACTGTGCTTCTTGTGGGAGGCCAATTTAATATCTAGGTCCTCTTTGACCTCAGAGGAGACAAAAGCCGCCCTCACTGCCGCTTCCAGCAACACGGCCGCCACGGCAGCGTCCGAGGCGACCGTTCCTTTACCTATTTCAGCTAGGCGCATATTGTACTCCAGAAGCTCACAGGCCTTTTTGGCAATCAGCTCAAGGGTATCTACCAGTTCAAGGGAGAGAATATCTATCTTTTTTGACCTCTCCCCTCTTTCCTCCCGGCTTGAGCCTGTTTGCTCGTCAAGGTCTTGGAGCTTAAGGGAAATGCCCATGCTCTTGTCAGTGAGGGCTTTGAAGGCCACCATGCTCTCTTCCACATCCTTTAAGATTCCCTCAATCTCCGCTGAGCCATTCTCAGATCCCCCCTTGTCCAGGGTGAGATTGGCGACCATTGCCGACATGGAAGCCCCCAGGGCCGCGGACATGGCCGTGAAGCACGCGCCCGGGATGCGGCCACCGGAGGAGGCTATCTCCAAGATGTCAGAGAGTGGTTTCCGGCAGATGTCATCGTCATTTGGCATGTTGCCCTCCGTTTTGGCCATTATACACAAGTGCCTCGCAAAACTGTTATAAAAAGATGATAGTAGCTCTTACATCTATAGGGCATTTTAAGAAAAAGGGCGCCAAATCAGGCGTCCTTTGCCCTTATTTTCACAAAAACCCCTATCCCCCAATCTCTAGCCGGAAGCAAATGAAATCCCCCCTCACCTCAAGTTTGGGAAGGGGGGATTGTTAGTTAGAGCCGCTTCGGCTAAAAGGATGGCTTATGGCTCAGTAGGGGAGAACCTTTTTCTTGGCTGTCTCCTCCAAGGTGATGGCCGCTCCCAGGTAGAGGGCCGAGCCGCCGCAGAGGACTCCCTCCCAGCCGGCTATCAGCAGAACGGCACCTGATTGGGTGAAGTGGAATACAGCCAGCAAGAGAAGAAGAAGAACCAGGGTCGAGACCACCAGGGCGAGAACCTTTCCGCCATTGTAGACCCCAAGAAGCAGCAGGAACACATAGATGGCCCAGATGAGCATGAAGGCCCCCAGGACAGAGCTATCCGGTTTCGCGGCCCATCCGAGTACCGGCAAAAAGGAGAAGGCGGCGACACTCATCCAGAAACCTCCAAAGGAGGTGAAGACCACGCAGCCGAAGGTGTTCCCCTTCACGAACTCCATGATACCGGCGAGCATCTGGGCGAGTCCGCCCACGAAGATGGCCTGGGCCATGATGGGGGAACCGTCCACGATGACTCCCGCGTTGGCGAGACTGAGGAGGATGGTGGAAAGTCCAAAAGTGATAAGTCCAAGAGGTGTAGGATTTGCGAGGGTGGGGGGCATATAAATTCCTTGTTTATAATTGAGATGCCCGCGGGGGAGGAATTACCGCGGTATATGTTTCAGGCCTTGGCTCTCAAAGCGCCCATTAAGTTTCAGAGTGGAAAATGAACGGATGACTATGGGTGGAGCCTTCCTCCCCGGCCTGGATGATGAAAGTTTCATCTGTTTTCTAGCTAAACGCTCATAAGCGCAAGCTATTAGTGCTTGTTAAGTGTTATGGAACGCTAAAAGCTTCCACAGGCTAAGAAATGTTTCCTGTTATCTGAATCTTAAATGCTTTAGATAAAATTCTAATAGCTTGCGCAAAAAATATTTTTGCTTTCTCTGGTACATACCTGTTACATGTTATGCTACGCTTAAATGCGAGAGAAGCGCTCCAATGGAGCCTTTAACTAGGCATGTTTTGTGTTATGCAAAACTTAATGCGTTTTTGCCAGGCTATAAATGGCGCTGGTTTCACGTAGATGTTATCTCTTAGGCGCAAGTATTGGAGCGTTTTAGTGGGATTTTTTCATTATGCTTAAAGCTTAATACGCCCGAGTTACAAAAATACCCTTAACGCTAAGCATAAGAGCGCAAGCGTGTCATGTGACACGGTTGTCCCAGGCCTTTTTTTAGGTAAAAAATAAATTTTGGGGGAAAGGGATCCTTTTTCACTTTTATGACAAGTTAATTACCATAAAAAACAAGTTTTTTCAATGCTTTTAAGCCCTTCTCCAAACAAATCTAATTTTGAAAAACCCTTACTCCTACCATGAATTTCATGATAGGTAATTTCGCCTCAAAATTAGGAACAATTATTTCCGCGATAAAAATTCAACCGCGGCGCGTAGCCTTATGGCGCCTCCCCAAAACCACGTGGGATTTTCCAAATTATCTTCAGCACATTAATGTATACGCATGGAATAATCATTATTTAAACGCAGAGGGGAATCTCTTTTTAAACGCGTATGACGTTCTCTCTACTTTACAAATAGTGGCGCCTCTTTAGGCATCTAAGAGGCGAGTATTATACCTTCATAAATAATTTCCACCCCACGGCCCTTAGTTATTTAGCTAATTTTTCCAAAAACTTTCGTTTACGCTTAGTATTACTGATACAATTTAACTTAAGCGAACAAAAGCCGCGTAAACATAAAAACGAATATAAAATGGAAAGGCAAAAAAAAGACAAAGGCCAAAATATGTAAAACTTAAAAAAGACGAAAAAAATAAAAAGCCGAATGAAAAACATGAAGAGCAAAAAATAGAGAGGAAAAATATAGGAAAGATATTTTATTCGATAAGCGATGTTTATC
>JAITJT010000109.1 GCA_031278795.1 Deltaproteobacteria bacterium
GAGGGTTTTTTCACCAAAAAAGGGGATCCAGGCATAAAATCTTGGCTTTTGCACTGGAAGTTCCATAATCCAGAATTGAAAATAATCAAGCCTACCAGATAATATACTCAACATCTAGATAAATTTATATTATATACAATATATATGTGTATATTCTAGCTGCCCAGGACAAGAAAAATAACGCTGATTTTTATTGGCTTAACTTTGTTGTGGCTTTTTTCTTGCCTCCATTAGGGTCCAATAGGCTATTTATTAGTTGGAATATAGCCAAATTTATAATCTTAAGTTTATATGTTGATATATATTTCCAAGGCTTAAGACAAGAAGGCTTGTCCAGATGAGTTTAGGCCGCCTTGGGGCTTCTGACCGTGACACTAAGAGGCGGTTTCTTGGGATTCAAGAGCTGGACAGCCAGGGTGCTCAATATGGCGAAGACCATGAGGATGCCCGAGAGCACGTGGGCGTTGGCGTAACGGCCCATCTCCACGTAGACGTAGATCTGAAGGGAAAGTACCCTGGTTACGTCCGGGATGTTACCGCCTATCATTAAAACCACCCCAAACTCCCCTATGGTGTGGGAGAAGGCCATGACCGTGGCGGTGAGAAAGGCCGGACGGGCCTGGGGCAGGATTACCGTCAAGAAGGCGTCCAACTGGCTGGCGCCCAAGGTGGCCGCAGCCTCCAGGGGCCGCTCGCCCAGGGCCTCAAAGGAGTTCTGGAGGGGTTGCACCACAAAGGGGAGAGAGGAGATAACCGAGGCCACCACCAGGCCCCAGAAGGTGAAAGGGAGGAGCCTGATTCCCAAAAACCCGAAGAGCTCACCGATGGGCCCCCGGGGCCCTAGGAATACCAGAAGATAGAATCCCAAGACCGTGGGGGGAAGCACTATGGGCATGGTGGCCACGGCGGCTATTACGCGGCGCCCAAAACCGTATCCCCGGGAGAGCCACCAAGCCAGGGGCGCCCCAATGAGCAGGGTGAAGGTGGTGGAGACCAGGCCCAGCTTCATGGAGAGCAAAAGGGCGCTATAGTCGGCGGGGGATAGAAACATTGTCTGACTCTTTTTAGGTTGCTTTTATGTTATTTTGGCCAGCTTTGATAAGGGGTGGAGCCAAAGGCTCCACCCCTTAAAGAAAAAAACAGATTATAAAAATTCATCCATATGCTTGCAGCGCTTTTAGAGAGGCTTTTCCTTCCACTATCTTAAATGGAAGGGGAAGATGACTTAAGGAAGCGTGTAGCAGTAGTTCTTGATGATCTCCTTGGCGGTGTCAGTCGTAAGGTACTCCAGAAAGGCTTTAGTCGGCTTGGAGTCAGCCCCGGCCTTCAAGAGAACCGCATCCTGGCGGATGGGGGTGTAATCCTCAGGTGGTACCTGGTAGACGGAGCCCTCGGTTAGCTTGTTGCCCTTGCAGACCTGTGACCAGGCGATGAGACCCAGATCGGCGTTTCCGCTCTTTGCGGAATTGAAGGTGTCCGTTATGTTGTTTCCGGTAACAATCTTACTCTCAATTCCGGGGACTAGCTTCAGTTTCTTCAAGAACTCAAAGCCCGCGAAACCGTAAGGGGCCAGATCGGGATTGGCCACCGCCAGGAACTTGAACTTTTTGTCCACGAGCACCGAGGCCTTGTCGTCCAGGTAGCCTTCCGTGGCTGACCACAACACTAAAACCCCTTGGGCGTAAGTGAAGCGCGTGCCCTCCACCCCGTAACCGTCCTTTTCCAAGGCCATGGGAGTGGTGTCGTCAGCCGCCAGGAGCGCCATGAAAGGCGCCCCGTTTTCTATCTGGGTCTTGAAGTTTCCGGTGGATCCAAAGGAGAGCACGGGTTTGTCACCCGTCTCCTTTTCAAAGGCCGCGGCGATGTCTGTGGCCGCGTTGGTGAAGTTGGCCGCCACGGCCACCTGGAAATCCTCCGAGCGTGCCTGGGTCACGGGAAGAATGAGGGTAAAAATGGAGATAAAGAGAGATATAAAAAGTCTTATCATGCTAAAATCCTCTTAAATTGTGGAAATTTTTTGGTAAATCTTTATGGCTCTGGTTAATTTCGCGCGTTTTTTCGCCTCTTTAGACGGATGAGGGTCAAAATAAGTTCCAAAAAGGTACAAAGTGCGCGCTAGTAAATCCCTCGAAGTCCGCGACAAACTTGAATCATAAATATCCTGCTCTGAGGCAAAATTAACACAGCGTTATAAACCACGTAAATATCCTAGTCATGATAATGTCCGTAATGCGCTCTTGTCAAGATAATTGAATAAATAATTGGATGGATTTTTTTTTGCGCTCAAAAAGCTTTTAACTAAGAAATGATTAAAAAAGGCACATAAAAAGTAGGATAAATTGCAATTAAAAAAAACAAATTAAAAATTTGGGGAAAAAAATGTGGATTTTTAAAAGACGTTAAAAAAAACGAGATTATTTTCAAAACATAATTTTAAAGACAAGCACGCGAAAAATAAAAGAGACAAATATTCACATATTGTGAAAAGAAATTTAGAAAATATTTTTTTTATTCGCTTCTATTTTAGTTTTTTAAAAATTTCTAAAAAAAAGAAGCATGATACAAGCCTTTTTCGAGTCTACTTCTATTTTGTCCAAAAATAATTGAATCCTAGGCACCCTCCCCTTTCCTAACAAAGAGCTATCCATCTTGCACTTGTCCGTCCCCAAAATACCCGCCAAAACACTAGCCAAAAACAGGGCCTTAAGCAGGCTAAAAAAAAGTGTTGAAAATCAAAGGGGAATATGTATCATATAGCACCATGCGAGCTTAAGTGAGCGCCTTTGGTCTTTCCTTAGCTTAATAAGGAAATTGCTGGTCGTCTCGCGAGAGCCCGCCTTACCATCTGTACTTCCCTCCACCCCCCTGGCTTATGGAAAGTCAAGCCAAGGGCTCATTTTTCCTCCCTTAAAATAAGGCGGAAACGCCACCATAAAAGCCTTGAAAACAATAAGTAGAACTTTTAAATTTAGAAATAGCCCCAGCCCTAACCATAGCTCTAACCATAGCTTTGGCCAGGGCCTCTCACAAAAAGCAGCAAAAAATGACTCTTAGGCAAACGGAAAAGGAAATGCAAAAACTCACAGACGAGCAGGAGGCGATAGTCCAAGCCGAAGACGACCTGATGGCCGTTACGGCCTACGCCGGAACCGGGAAGACCAGCACGCTCAAGGCCTACGCCAACAAGCGCGTCCATGACCAGATGCTCTATCTGGCCTTCAACAGGGCCTTGGCCGAAGAGGCTAAAATCGCCTTTTCCGCCTCTCCCAATGTCTACGTGAAGACCCTCCACGCCCTGGCCTTCAACAAGGTGGGGAAAAACTATGTGAGTAAGCTGGGAAACTTCAGGGTGCTCGATCTCTTTCGCTATTTCCCCAAACAGCAAGATGCCGCCAAAATAATGCCCTCGCGGGTTCTTTTCGAACTCCTCAACGCCTGGACCATGTCCTCGGACATGACCATAGAGGCTTTCTTCAAGAAAAACTTCCACAAGGTTCAAGAGGATCTTAAGGGCGGAAAGATCACCAGGGAAAATATGTTGAGCGCGCTCAAGGAGTGCTGGGAGGACATGATGGAGGGGCGCTTCACCATGACCCACAACGGCTATTTCAAGCTCTTCCAGCTATCCAAGCCGACCTTGGAGCACTTTTCCTACCTTTTGGTGGACGAGGCCCAGGACTTAAATGAGGCTATGTTAAAGGTCATCCTTGGCGCGAGTGGGAAAAAGATCCTGGTGGGGGATCCCTACCAGCAGATCTACGGCTGGAACGGCGCGGTGAACGCCATAGGGAAGGCCAGCAAACAGGGCGCGGCCCAGTACTTTCTCACCAAGTCCTTCCGCTGCCCCTCCCACATATCCGAGATAGCCAACAAGTACCTGGTGCTCTTGGGTGCCAAAAAGAAGTTCCACGGAACCAACGGCTCCCCGCCCACCTCAAAATCCCACAAGTGCGAAAACATCATAATAGCGAGAACCAACGCGGCCATCTTCGATTTCGCGGCCAAAAACATGCGGGGCGTGAAGATCTTCTACAACGGAGGCTTCGACGGCTACCAGTTCGAGATCTTAAAGGATCTAAACTACCTGCGCCAGGGGAAGCTTAAGCTAATAAGGGACCCCTTCATCAAAAAGTTCCCGGAGTACCACGTCCTGGAGGATTACGCGTCCTCAGCCCTGGATATCCCCATGAAGGTGAGAATCGAGGTGGAGAAGAAATACGAAGGGGCCGTCCACGGCATTTTCGAGAGAATGAAAGAGTGCCAGGCTGAAACGGAAAAAGACGCGGACGTGGTCATAACCACCGCCCACAAGACCAAGGGCCAGGAGTACAGCCAGGTGACGCTCTTAAATGATTTCGTGAGCCTCAAGGACATCCTGGCCAAGGTGGAATCTGACTTTTCAGGGGATTTAATCAAAGGAGAGGCCAAGGTCAAAGAGCCCGTGCACATGAAAAGGGAGGAGTTCCAGCTGGTTTACGTGGCGGTCACGCGGAGCTTCAACACCTTGAACCTGTCAACCGATTACCTCATAAGTGATAATGAAATTGACCTGCTCAAAAAGTATGTGAAAAAGAAGAGGATAATCCTGGAGTAAAAAAATACCCGCCTCTTCCCCAAAACATCCCGCGCCTTAAGGTATAGTTTTACATATAATTATTTTAGTGTTTTATTTTAGATACAATAAGTACTTGGAAACCCAACATCGCCCTAATACAGAGCTCACATCAGCCAAAGAAAGGTCGAGTTGTCCTTGGTGCCAATGGCTAGTAGCCTCTCCGCCAGGCTCTGGGCCGCCTGGAGGGGCGGGGCCGAGGCGAGTATCTCTTCGAGCTCTTTAAGTGGAACAGAGTCCCAGACCCCGTCAGAGCAAAGGAAGTAGCTGTCCCCCTTGAGGATGCTCAGCTCCCGCAGGTAGACCCGGGGGTTTTCGCCCTTGTCCCTTATGGAGGACGTGAGCACGTGCCTCCTGGGGTGTGTTTGCATCTCTGATTCAGTAATATCCCCGCTCAGATACAGCTCATAGACAACGGAGTGATCCTTGGAGAGCTGTTCCAAAAAGCCCTGCCGGAACCTATATATCCTGCAGTCGCCGCAGTTGAAGACCAAGGCCTTTTCCCCGTCAGTCCAGAGGCCCGCCACGGTGGTGGCCATGCCCGTGAGCTCAGGGGACTTGTCCGAGATCCTGGCCATGTCGTTTATGCCTAGGATTATACTGTCCTCCAAGCGCGAAGTGGCGTCCGCTCCAAAGGGCTGGTGATTGAGGGCAATTAAGGCGCTAAGCAGGCACTTGGCCGCCTCGGCGCCTCCCGGCTCCCCGCCCACGCCGTCCGCTACCGCCACCACAATGGAGTTCCCCTTAAGCTCCATGAGCTGAGCGTCCCGCATGTTCTCACCTGAGAACACCCGCTCGCTCAACAAGGCGTCCTCGTTATGGGTTCTTACGGCCCCTATGTTGGTGAAGAACACGCTGCGCATTGTGTCTCCCATCTATGAAAAAGTGGTGTGCCGTCGCTTTTTGGTAACTTACAAGCAAAACTAGCTTGGAGGCGGCTCATTTCAATGCTCGCACATTAGAAAAGGGATTTTTTTTCCAAGGGTTTATAAGCTCTTCCTCTAGAGCGCCCAAGGTGGCGCCTGTGGGGCATAAGATTGATCCCTCCCATCCTCCGCGAGTGACAAAAGGTCACACACGAAAGGGAAATCAAAACTCATGCCAAAACCCCATAATATACCTTTTAATGACTTTTTCAAGGAAAAATTTTAATTATGGCGAACGCGGTATTTTAGATCTTTGAGAGCAAGCGGCCTAAATTACCGACAAATGCCAAAATATGGCACCAAAAGAGAAGGCCTACACAAAAGAACTTGTCCAGCACTTCCCAATATTTTCCGCTCCAGAAAAGAAGATTGTGTCAACTTTCCCGCAAAAGCTTGTTTCCTGTCTGGCTCCGCGCAATTGTCAAGAATTTTGTGACAAAACATTCCCTATTTAAAAGAAAAAGTTAGAGCGGAAAAGATTCTAAAACAATAATCAAAGATTTGCCATTTAGCGCCCTTAAATGCGCTAAAGATAAAAACATAAGTGAAAAGTCGCCCACCCTTCCATTCAAAAGGGAAAAATTCCAGAAAAGTAAAAAGAAGGGAATCAGCAAAAAAAAATTAGATATAAGGCAACAGGCTGCAGCTATTTAGATGTCGTTTCACCTAGAAACTTCAGAAGGAATGCGCTGCTATCTCACGTTTAGAGAACCTCTCCAACAAAAAAGCGAGAAAAATCGCGCTTAAAATATCGTTTGTCGTTATGAACTATAAAGGTTACAGGACTTAACACCAAAACGGAAAAATTTTTTTCCATGAACCACCTTTATACACTTAACAAAAATAAATAAAAAAAATAATAACGCACATACACAAAAAAACTAATTAACGTTTGGCTATTTTCTATCTGTGTGTCACGTGAACCGTAGCACCTTGCGCGTGACACGTGCTTGTCGTGGTGAACAAAATATTTTCGTCCATCAGCGCGAAAAT
>JAITJT010000116.1 GCA_031278795.1 Deltaproteobacteria bacterium
GAATCTATTTGTTATGCGAGTGTTTGTAGAGCTCTGAGAGACGCTCGACGATTAAATCCAAGGAACCGTTTTTGGCAAAGGACGTTACGCGTTTCTTGTCCTTCTGGATGATTCCCGATATGGCTGTCGCGAAGGTGAAGATTTCATAGATGGAGTATTCAGGGGACTGGCTGGAGAATGACTCCACCGGGTATTTCCACTCGTTATCCGGGAAGTGGAAATCCACAAATTTATCGGCCAAGAGATGGCAGATCTCCTCGGCGTTATCCGTGGTCGCGGAGAGTTTTCCCTTATGAGCGCCCTCTTTGTCCGTGAGTTGCGCTATATTCTTTTTGAGGGTATCGATGTACTCCCTTTCGGGCACCGGGGATGCCAAGAGAGACACGGCTGTGGCCTCGGCGTCTTTGTAAAATTTGAACTGATCCCGCTCCTTACTCTTACGATGGTGCTCGGGTACCTTTTCGGCCTTGGGTATTCTAGCTGTTGTTTTTGCCTTGGTAGCGGTCTTTTTCTTGGGTTCCGCCACTAGAACGGTTTTCGTGGGAGCGCTTTTTTCCTGGGTTTTCGGAGCCTCCGGCACTTCTTCATAATGATAAGTGGTCTTTATCTTTCGGCTTTCGTCCGGTAGCCACTCCTTGGGAATGCCGGATTTACCAAAGGCTGCTCCCAGGACGGCCCCGCAGATGGCCGCGTTTCCCTGGATGTCGCCACCCTTGGCTATGGTCTCAATGAGCCCCTCCTTGAAACTCTCGGTCCGGTGGTACTGCCTGAAGGCGTTGGCCAAGGAAACTATGCTTTCGTCGCTTCCAACGTCATGAAAGACGGGATCGTTAATGTAGTTTTCAAAATCCAGGGCGTGGAACATGAAGGGGTCGAGGCCCGGGAAGCTCCAGACCAGTTGCTCGGCTAGATAGCGCCTTTTCGCTCCATGGTGGGTTTTGGACATCTTCCTGCAGGAAATCGTGATGAGCTCTGCTAAGAGTAACGCCGCCTGGCAGATGGTTATGCTCTTCGTGTGAAACTGCATGTCCTTGTTGACCCAGTTGGTGAGTTTCTCGAAAAAATTAACAGAGGAAAAATTGTCACCGGCCGATAGTATGGCGAGAGGTATAACCGAGGACAGTATCCTGGTGAGAGGGTCCCAGGAATTGATGGAAGGCTCATAAAGATGCTTGGG
Organism: Deltaproteobacteria bacterium; assembly: GCA_031278795.1. Next base: position 1,178 of record JAITJT010000116.1, read on the forward strand.
GATGGGGTCCTCGCGGTAGGGATTGTCGATTTTCGCGACAAAGGCCTTGGCGCGGTTGAACACCTCTGTGTCGGGGTGAACCTTGTTGGAGTTGAAATGGACTTCAGAGACTATGAGCTGCACCTCATTTAGGCATTTCTGGAGCTCCTCGCCTATCTCCACGATTTGCACGGCCTCCATGGACACGGGCACGTTGGCCAAATCTTTCACCTCAGAGAGTCGCTTAATGAACTTTTCCGTAGAAAGGGACTTTCCCTCCATCTCCAGGAGGTAGGTGGCAAATCTTCCCAAAGCGTCTCCCACCAGGAGACCCAGTATGGTGCCTGCCGCCCTGTCGACTCTTTCTTTGAACTCCAGGTCATTTAAAAGCATGGAGGTGTCCTTCAAAATAAACTTAAGCGTTTGGTGGCTTTTTTGGATAAAATTCTTTTTTTACCCAAAAAAAACTGAAAGTTCTCTTTTTCCCCTAAAAAACCTGAAACTTTTGTTTCAGAAGCAAGCCCTAAAAAAATTTTGTGGATATTTTTTTTCTTTGAGGGAACGGCCTAGAACGGTAGGGAAAATGAGCTAAAGACTTAAGAAGCGGGTGAAAAAGCCCCTGGCAAATTTCAAATTTGTGTATTTTGAAATAATAAAATTTAAATACCAACAATCAACTTAAAATATCTTAAAACATCTTGATTAGATCTAATTGTAGCACATTTTTAAATTTGCTCAAAAAAGTAAAAAGGCTTTGCAATGGAGGCATTTTACTCTTATTCCAGGAAAAAGAAAAGATATAATTGGGCAGAATTCTGTCGTTCTTCGCAGTATTTTGCGTCTTAAGGCAAAGAAAATTTCAAAAAACATCGAAATTTAAAAAATTTTTATGTTTTTTCCTTTTTTTGAAAAAAATCGGACAGCTAAACCCAAAAAAATTTTAAAAAAGTCCTGAAATTTCATTCTTTGGGCAAAATTGTTTAGAAAAAATTTTTGGTAAATTTTGGCTAAAGCCAGGGACGCTTCATTTTTCCAGGGGGGTTTTTGTGTGTGACCACTCCAGTTTGCTAAACTTCACAAATTATGGAATAAAGGCGCCGCTAGGCGGCTCTTGAGGCGCTTCTGTTCTGAAGGCGCGAAACAATTCCACAAACTTAAGCGCTTCCAACTCCTCGGGCCTGATATCTGTCTTCAAGTTAAACTCCAAAAGGTGCCTTTGGGCGCGCTCGCGCCCAAAGGCCATGGAGAGGTTGTTTGCCAGGGTCTTTCTTCTGGAATGGAAGCAGATGGCCGTGAAACGGCCAAAGTCTCTGGGATTTATCTTGGGGGAGTCCTCTTTGGGGGTGAGAGAGAGAATGGAGCTTGTGACCTTGGGTCTGGGCTGAAAGGCGTGGGAACCCACATCGAAGGGGGATTTGAGATGAAAGAAGGGGGAGAGGCCCACAGTTATCCTACCGTAGTCCTTGCCTCCCACTTTGGCCATTATCCTCAAGACGAGATCCTTCTGGAGCATGAAGACTCCCTTGGAGCTGGGAAAGTTCTCCAAAAACCAAAACAAAACCGGGCTGGATATATTGTAGGGGAGATTACCCACGATAAGATAGGGTCCAGCTCCCAAGCTCTTTACATCCAGCTTGAGGATATCTTGGTTTATGACCCTTAAATCCTTGTCCTTGAACTTGAGATTCTCCCTAAGGCCCTGGGCCAGGCCCCTATCTAGCTCCACGGCCGTGACTTTGGCCCCCAGGCTTATGAGGGGCATGGTGATGGCGCCCAGGCCCGGGCCTATCTCCAGGATCTCCGTGCCCTCCCCCCTTTCCTCCATGATAAGCGCGGCTATCCTTTGGGAGACCACCGGGTCCCTAAGAAAGTTCTGGCTGCGGGCCCTGGTGGCTCTTAGGCCTTTTTCTTTCAGCTGCTCAAAGGGCGTTGGCATTGGTATCTTGTCCATGGACCAGGTGTTTAGCCAGGCTAAAGAGCCTAAGGGGGAGGCTCTGGCTTTTTGTGTTTGTGGGAAACTAGCTTGGGGTATCTTCAGCTAAGATTGTGACTAGACTGGAGGGTCTCCTCCACGCTCCAGCGGGTGATAGCCTCGGAGTGGCAGTCAAGAATATTAATAGAGCTCTTTAGCTGCAAAATCCCTAAAAAACCTATCATGGCCGCGTTGTCCTGGCACCAGGCTAGCCTGGGAACGTAGAGGGGGATGCCTTTTGATGAAAGGGCCCTGGCTACCTCTTTCCGCAAGGCCCCGTTGGCGGCCACCCCACCGGCCAACACCGCTCCCTTGGCCTGGTACTTTTTAAGGGCCGCTAAAAGCTTGGCCACCAGCACCTCCACCGCCGCCGCCTGAAAGGAGGCGGCGAGATCTTTTAAACCCTGGTCGTCGGCTGGGACACTCTCCAGCTTGTGCTCCTGGTAGAGGGTCTGCACCCTGGTTTTAAGCCCGCTGAAGGAGAAATCCAGGCCCTCGTGGAGCATGGGCCTGGTTATCTTGAAGGCCTTGGGGTCTCCCTGGGCGGCTAGCTCCTCGATAATCCTTCCCCCGGGGTAGCCCAGGCCCATGAGCTTGGCGCACTTGTCAAAGGCCTCGCCCGCGGCGTCATCTAGGGTTCTTCCCAAGGTCTGGAAGTGCAACAAATCTTCCATCAAAAAAAGCGAGGTGTGCCCACCTGATGCCACCAAGGCCACCAGGGGAAACTCGCTCTCCATCTCCTTTTCCCCGATCCTTCCGTCTCCCTTAGAGTAGATAAAAGGCGCAAGGGCATGGGCCTTCACGTGGTTAACCCCGGTTAAGGGAAGATTCATCTTCAAGGAGAGGCCTTTCATGAAACTAAGGGCCACAAGTAAGGCCCCCACCAGGCCAGGCCCCTGGGTGACGGCCAGCCCGTCAAGGTCATCTAAGCTCTTTCCAGACTTACTTAAAACCTCAGCGGCTAATATGTCCACCGCCTCCAGGTGGGCGCGGCTGGCTATCTCCGGCACCACCCCTCCGTAGACCCGGTGGAGATCCACCTGGCTCCTCACCATTTCCGAAAGAACGCAGTTATCCTCCAAAAGGGCCGCGGCCGTCTCGTCACAGGAGCTCTCTAAGGCTAAAACCAACATCAAAAACCTCAACACAAAAAACATTTAAAAAACAAAAAAGAGTGTACAAAGACCCTCCCGAAAGGCTTGCATGCTTGCAAAACCATGTATTAACAAAAGCAAAAACATGCACTAATTATCAAGCTAAGGAGCACATTGAAGACTAGGTTTTGGCAAGATTGCCCCTAATCAATATATCGTAATAACGAAGTATTTCACCTAAGCTAAGCTTAGCATCAAAGCTAACACTAGTACCAAAGATAAAAGGATTACCTTAGCTGATTGCGCTCTGTGAGCATAAGCTGTGAAGACAGCACTCTTTCCCAGAGGCTAGCAATATACTTTGTCGCCTGACAAAAGCCCCTGACAAAAGCCCCTCAGAAGAGCCCATATTATACCCATCTAGGCTTAAAAATCAACTCTAGAGTGATTCTATGCCCTTTACAGCTGGAATATGCAAGGGAATTATAACGCGGAAATTTTTAGGGAGTATTCTGGAAAACAAAACTATTAATGGCGAACAAGGTGCCTTTTCCATTCATAGCTGCTTAAAACCAAAGGCATAAACACTAAAACTCTTCAAAACGCTTTATAAACAAAACGCTTTTAACTAAATCGATTTAGACAAAACGTTCTTAACCAAAGCCCCTTTCCACTGTCATCCAGATAATTAGATCCGGCCCAGGATCTCTTGAGGACATCATTCTGTCAAAGTCCGTGTGCTCGAAGATCCTCACCTCGCGGAACATGGCCAGAAAATACGTCCTTATGGAGTAGTTGGAGCTGTCCGCGAACAACCAGACGGACAGGTTGCTGGGAGCCTTGGAGTTTAGATAAGTGTTAGCTTCTTGGACTATGTCCAAGGGAGGATCCCAGCGCGGCTCAAAGTTGTCTCCGTCATGGAGCGGGAAGCTAGTGTAGCCAGCGACGTTTACCAAGTCCCCCCGGGTAGGCGCTAGGCTCTCCATGGTGAAGGGGGGAAGCGGTGGAAGAGAGTAGAGCTCTCTAAAGAGCTCAAAGCACACAAAACCACCTAGTTGGTTCCAGTGGGTGTCAGTACGGTAGTAGAAGGCCTCAGTAGGCTTCTTTAAGGCGATCATCCTGTCAGTGGGGTCCACTACTTTCACCCCAGACTCGGTGAGGGCCTTCTCCAAAGGTACTACATAGCGCTCCTTGGTGGGGATGATGTAGAGGGGCCTAAACTCTGAGTAGACGCTTATCTTCTCCGGGCTAATCATCACCAGAAAGTCGGATCCCCGTTTCTTAGAAGCCTTCTTTCGCTCTAGATACAAGTCCCTCACATGCTCCAAGTGCTCTGGAGTGAGGGCTACAATGCCTTGAAACTTGTCCACGAAACCCCCGTAGAAGTTTCCCGTGAAAAGCCAGTCCTCTTTGCCCCTGAAGCAGTAGTCGCTGTTGGGGCTAGCGTCCATGGCTCCGTAGAGCTCAGAGGAGAGTCCCAGGAGCTT
>JAITJT010000171.1 GCA_031278795.1 Deltaproteobacteria bacterium
GCCCAAAAATTATAATTGGGCTATAGCGAATAAGAGCTAAGAAAATTTTAGTTTGAAAGCATAGAGGTTTCAAAAAAAAAATGAATTCAGAACTATCAAATAATATGTTTTAGAGTAAAAATAATATTCTTTCTACTGTGAGATGATATGTCTCTTTGTGAATTATGTCATAAGTAGAGCCAAGATTATTGTCACAGTGGCGCTCAAAGCTGCCTGTAAAGAATATCCAGACTCCGATAGGTGCTGTATTGATTCTGAGGATGGCACCCAACACTTTGTCTACAAAGAATCAAGCACGGCTGCCGTTGATAACGAGCTCTCGCTTGATTTCACGCCATACTACAAGCATGTGTTCATCGTGAACGCTGATTTTCTTGACTACGCGAATGTTATCGATGAATCTAAATTAAGTACCTCAAGTGAACAAGCAAAATCATTTGCGCATCCGCTTTCAAATGTTTTACAAAAATATGGTATACAGCTTCACATACTTAACCGAAGCAGATCTCGAATTTTTTCATGTCTCTATTAGTAGACTATTGAATTATATTTATATATAATATTACAGTACCACGATTATTTTAGCGCTAGATATGAAAGATCATAAAGTCACCTGACTCTCATTTCATAGCTACAAATCTTTGGAGAAAGCTGAATATCCTTTTTACATTGTGGATATTTAGCTAAGCTGATGTCAAAACGAGAGGTTATAATTGAGTCAAAACTTTGTTATGGCGGGGGCGCTTTCTACAGTTTTTCGCCGCGGTAATGGAAGTCCATAGATTCAGTACCTGTCGTTGAAAATTTGAGATCGCAGCGCGCTACGCCTGGAGCCCTGAGGCGACAGGTATAGACCCCGCTTTCCCATCCGGGGCATGGTGGGCCTTCAGTTACCGTGAAATTTTTCCCGTCCATTGTGGCTTTGGCGGTGGATTTGCAATCTTTTATTGTCTGACCAGAGGCATTTTTAACAGCTGAATAGGTAGTGGCGTTTCCTGATAGATCATAACAGTAGCTATGGAAGTAGCGCTTCCCAGTTCTCTTTTGGACATAGTTAGATTCATTTACCCAACAGCCGTATAGATCTCTCACTTTTTCCACTACTGTCGGCGGGGTATTTTTGGGTTTTTCTGGAGCCTTTGGTTTCGTTTCTATCTTGGGGGCGGGTTTGGGGGCGGGTTTTGGGGCGGGTTTTGGTTCAGGCTTTGGGGGCGCTTCGGGTTTTACGCTCAGCATGGCTGTAGGCGGATAATCGGATGAGTCGTCCTCAGAGTAGTCTACGGCCAGTTTATCTAAGGGCACTGGAGGACTGTTTGCGTCATGGATTTCAGGCTCTACCGGTTCGGTAGTTGCAGGCTCCTCTTTCTCACAACCTTCTCTGAAGGGGTTATGCTGACAGTCTTCCTCGGGCTCGAAATCGGAATATCTCACCATGTCTTCTTGGAACTCATCGGTTTTGGCCTTACGGGAGGCGTAATACAAAGAGAAGGTAAAAATTATCGCTAAGATAGTTCCGATCCCCACTCCAAGCAGATAGGGGTTTATTTTGTTTGGGGGTTTTTCCGCGCTCTGAGCGCTTTGTGGAGTATCCAACTTAGGTGGAGCTTGATAGTCGTTTGACATTAATATCCCTTAAATAGTTAGATGGTAAGATAACTTAAGTGATCGCTTAGACCATAAACAAAAAACTTTTATGTATGGATATTTATTTTGCGCTCTTGTCCTAATCAAAATCAGGCTTGGCTATACACAGTCCAGCGATTGTGAGGAAAAGAAAATAGATAACATCGTTAAAATCCAGAAGCCCAATGGTGAAGTGGCCCAGCCTAGGAGCGAATGCCAGGCCTTGGATGAGACTTGCGAAAAAGTCCGGTAGATAGGGGGCTGCCCAGCCCAGGGCCCAGAATACACCTAAGATCCCTAAGGTTGTGAGAGCTGCGGCCAGGGGACTTTTAGTGAGGGAAGAAACAGCGAGACCCACGGAGGTGAAGGCCGAGATAAGGAGCAGAAAGCCCACAAAGGCCGTAAACAATAGTTTCAAGCTACCCACCCCTGTCGCTATGAGTATGAGGTAGGGCAGAAAGCTAAGGAGGGTGAGAATGGAAAGTGTCAGAAGAGACGCCAGATAGTGCCCCAGGATTAGCTCCATGGGCCTCAAGGGCCAGGCCAGGAGCAGATCCAGGTGTCCACCGCTGGTGAACACCGTGAAGGCCCTCATGGTGGAAAGAGGGGTCACTAGCATGATTATTAGACCCAGCTGGGTAAGTGAGCCTGAGAAGAGGGCGAGGTTGGCGTCTAAGGCCTGTCCCCGGGAAAGGGCGTTCATGTTCATGAGAGAGTAGTCGGCTACACCGTTGTAGAACCAGAGCCCGGAGAGAACCAGAAAGACGAGGATGGAGAGCCCTCCGGCGCCGCTGGTGAGGAAGGCTTTGAACTCAGAGAGGGCAAGTCTCACTATGAATGTGATTTTTGCTTTTCTCACTTGGCACCAGAGGCCGACAGGGCCTTAAAATAAATGTCTTCCGGATACTTAGCGTTCTCGGGTTTAGATGTCACGCCCAGATCCCCCTGAAGCTTTGACCAGGGGCCTTTGGCCATGAGCTTTCCATCGCTTACTATCATCACGTCCTGGGTGAGGGAGAAGACCTCGGGAAGAATGTGGCTAGATATTATGAGGGTGGTGTCCTTCTTTAGGTTCATGACCAGCTCTTTTAGCCTCCTCACCTCGTCGGGATCCAAGCTAGATGAGGGCTCGTCCAGGATGATTAGCCTGGGTTCCCCCATGAGGGCTACGGCCAGCGCCGCCTGGCGGCGGCTTCCCAGGCTCAAGCGTCCGGTTAGCCTGTTTAACTTAGAACCCAAATTGAGTGCTGAGACCAGCCTCTCGGTCTCGCTTTTGGTCTCTTTGTCGCCTAAGCCCCTGAAGCAGGCGGTAAGCAAAAGGTGCTCAAGAACCGTGAGCTCGGAGTTGAGCGGCGCCCTTTCTGGAAGCCAGCCCAGAAACCTAGGCTCCGCGCACTTGGCCTTGGGATTCGCGCCGTCCACACTTACGCTTCCGGAATCTGGACTCATGGCGCCTGCGATTATCTTCAAAAGAGTGCTTTTCCCCGCGCCATTTGGCCCCAGGAGCGCTGTCTTTCTGCCCCTATCAATTTCGAAACTCAAGCCGTCCAAGGCCACCATGGGACCAAAATAGCGTTTGAGTTGGGAGACTATGACAATCGGGTTAGCCAAGTATTCACCTCACCCAAGATTAATTCTCTCTAAGAACGTTTTAGCGTCTTGACTCTTTAATGTTTTCTGTAGCTACTCTAATGATATCTAATGTTAAGTGAATTCTAAAATTTATTTGTGAACTAAAACCTTTTAATATTTGTGAACTAAAACCTTTTAATATTTGCGAACTAAAACCTTATAATATTTGTAAAGTAAATTTCTGAAAGTGATTGTTTAAAAATCCAAATCATTATTTTAAACTAAATTCTGGTTGATTATTGTCGTACTTTTTCGTTTTTATATTTTTTTATTCATTTATATTTTGTTTGGTTTTTGAGCGAAATCCTGTGAATTGTTTTGAGCGAAATCCTGTGAATTGTTTTGAGCTAAATCCTGTGAATTGTTTTGAGCTAAATCCTGTAAATTGTTTTAAGAGAAATCCTGTGAATTGTTTTAAGCTAAATCCTGTGAATTGTTTTAAGCGAAATCATGTAAATTGTTTTAAGCTAAATCCTGTGAATTGTTTTAAGCTAAATCAATGTTAAGGCTTATATGCACCAGCTTGCCACAAGTGCTTAGCTTGCAAATAAACACAAACATTTTAGTGATGCACCTCAAAAGGCACGTTGAGGCGTTTTTCGGCCATATGCAGAATCCAGGTGGCGATGGTTACCAGGGCCAGATAGTAGAGGGCCGTGAGAAAGTAGCACTCAAAGTGCCTGAAATAGAGCGAGGCTATGCCCTTGGCCTCTCCTGTTAGCTCTGAGACTGTCACAATGAGCGCGAGCGAGGAGTATTTGATGAGATAGATTATCTCGTTTCCGCAGCCTGGAAGGGCCCTTCTTAAGGCCATGGGGACTATTAGGTACCAAAAGGTCTTACCCCTGGAGAAACCTAGGGACTGGGCGGCCAGGTACTGGCCTTTTTTGATGGAGAGGATGGCGCCCCTGATGTACTCGGACTGATAGGCCCCGCTGCACATGGCGAAGGCTATTACCGCGGAGTTGTAGGGGGATAGTCTAAAGAGATCCGAAAAGGGCCTTATGCCCGGACCAAAATGGGCCTCCAAAAAGAGGCTTATGCTGGGGAGGCCGTAGAACCACATCATGAGCTGCACGACCAGGGGAGTTCCTCTGAAGATGGCCACGTAGGCCCTTAGGAGAAATCTCAGCCACTTGATGCCAGTGGCCCTACCGGCCCCCACCAGTATGCCTATGGTCACTCCCAAGATAGCTGAGGGCACGATTATCTTGATGCTTAAGATGAGCCCCCGGTTGAGGGCGGGAATGAGGATGGACTCATAGAACTCTAAGGTATCCATCCTAGCGACCCCGGACCTCGGATAGTTTGGAGCAGAAGAGTCCGGCCCGGGAGGTGGAGTTCTCGGAGAGGAGTTCCTCCGGTGGGCCCTGTTCGGTTATCCTTCCGTGTTCCATGAAGAGTATCTCTTTGGTGAGGTGGCTCGCGAATCCCACCTGGTGGGTGACCATGAGCATGGTCATGCCGCCCTCGAAGAGGGCTTGGATGACGTTTAAGACCTCACCTATGAGCTCGGGATCCAAGGCCGAGGTGGGCTCGTCTAGGAGCATGACCTTGGGGTCCATGGCCAGGGCCCTGGCGATGGACACCCTCTGCTTTTGGCCTCCGGAGAGTTGGGCCGGGTACAAGTCGGCCTTACCAAAAAGACCCACCCGGTTGAGCTCGTGGAGAGCCCTCACATAGGCCTCCTCTTTTTTCAAACCCTTCACCCTCCTTAGGGCTATGGCCACGTTGTCCTTGGCGGTCAAGTGGTCAAAGAGGTTGAATTCTTGGAAGATCATGCCTATCTCCTGCCGGAAGAGGCAGATGTTCTTTTTGCCCATTTCCCTGGCACTATCGCCGTCCAGGAACACGTCTCCCACATCCGGAGGCACGAGGAAGTGGATGCACTTAAGTAAGGTGCTCTTGCCACCACCCGAGGGGCCAATCAAGACCTTGAGCTCACCTTTGTTCAAGGACAATGACACGTCATCTAAGAGTAGCTTCCCACTTAGGGTCTTGGAGATGTTTTTTACCTCTAGATAGGCCATCTGAGGCGGTGATTGTACGGTATCGGCTTCCACTTACGCCTCGCTGTGCCCGAATCCGGGTATCTCGGTCTTTTTCTGGAGATATTTGAGGAGGCTAACCCCCAAATAGGTGAGGATGAAATAGAGAATCCCCGCCAGGAGATAGAAGGGGATGTGGCGGTAGGTCTGGGCGGCCATGAACCTGGTGCGGGCCATGATCTCAATGGTTCCCAAGGTGTAGGCAATGGCTGAGTCCTTGAGCAAGATGGAGTACTCATTGGACCAGGCCGGTATGGAGTGCCTGAGGGCCTGGGGGAGGATTATGTGGTAGACCGCCCCGAAACGGCTAAAGCCCAAGGCCAGGGCCGCCTTGAACTGGCTAGCGGGTAGAGAGATGATAGCCCCCCTAAATATCTGGGACTGGTAGGCCCCGCTGGTGAGTCCTAGGGCTAAAAGGGAGGCTGAGAATGGGGAAAAGGAGTGGCTCAGCTGGAAGTGCTCCATGAGGAATACCTCAAGTATGTGGTATACCCCGAAATAGATGAGGAAGAGTAAAACGAGTATGGGAACCCCTCTAAAGAACCATACGTATACCCCCAAGAGCTTTCTCAAGGGCTTGGGGCCGTAGAGCTGAAGAGAGGCCAGGGGTAGCCCAATGAGGAGCCCTAGGGACATGGCGCCCAGGATGAGCCCCACGGTCCAGCCGGTGCCCCTGATGATGTAGAGGGAAGATTCCAGAAATTGCTTAAAATCCATATCAGTTTAACATTTGGGTAAAAAAGTTAAAAAAACTAACCGGGGAGCTCAAGCTGATTGAGCTCCCCAGGAAAGTGAAAATATATAACGCTTTTTGGTAATTATCTGGCAAATTCGAAAATACTTAGGGTCTTTAGATTTCGTCCCCTAAAGGGAGTGCTTACGTAGCCGAGTACAGGTCAATGGGGTTGGGCGGGGTTGTACTTCTCCAAAAGGGTCTGCCAATAGGGATCGGCCATGAGGAGGGTCAAGCCCTCGTTTAAGGTGGCCAGGAGCTCGGGGTTCTCCTTGTTCACACCGTAGGCGTATTGCTCCTCCGGGATTCCGGCATCGCCTAGGAGCTTCACCGGCTGGGCCTTCAAGGCCTCATTGGCCGGGGCGTCGTTCATGACGGCCGCCTGGATGCGGCCGTTGACCACGTCGGCCACGGCCAGCTCGAAGGTGTCATAGAGCTGCACTTTGTAGTTGCGGCCGTCTGTGTCCTTGGTGGCCTCCATGTTGGCGCCTTCGCTCGTGCCCCTCTGGACGCCAATGGTGTTTCCGCCCTTCAAGACCTCATCCAAGGTGAGCGTGGAGTCCTTGGTCACGAGAACCACCTGCTTCACCACCCAGTAAGGTATGGAGAAGGAAATCTGCTCGGCGCGCTCCTCGGTGACTGAGAGCCCGGAGGCAATCATGTCAATCTTTTTGTCCTTTAGGCTGGTGACAATGCTATCCCATTCCATGGCCTGATGCTTGACTGTGAAACCCTGTTTCGTGGCAATCCAGTTGAGGGCCTCCACGTCAAAACCCGCGGCTTGGCCGTCCGGGCCAATATAGGCGAAGGGGGCGAAGTTGCCGTCTATGCCGTTTATTAGTTCACCTTCGGCGAAAAGCGGGCTGGAGATGCTTACGAGTGCGAAAATACAAATTAAGATTAGTCTTTTCAGCATGTTAAACCTCATTGTGTTCTTTTTGGCCAAAAAAGGAGACTCAAGCGAGAAATGCCGTAAAAATGAGCCTTTTTGGCCAAGTTTTCCTGGACACATGTTTTGTGACTAGACATCCAGGGCGGAAGTTTATACGCAAGGAATAATATCTACAAAAAAATTATCTAAAAACGTATGAAGGGAACCCTTTAAAAAAATTCATAACTAGGGAAGGCTTTGAGAGAACCTTTAAAGAGGGCGTTTTTGAGGGCGCTTTAGAGGAAAATGTGCTCGCGGGTTTGGAAAGTCAGAATCTAGGTAAGTTTAGTAGTTATTTAGGAAAATTTCAAGAAAATCGCTAAGTTTTTTTAGCATTTTCATGCCTTGAGGCCCAAGGCGCGGCTTTAGAGGGAAAACGCTCATAATGGGCACTTTTAGGAGAAAAAAAAGGCGCGAAAACATTAGGAAAGATAAGAAAAGCAAAGCCGCCTTTCTTAAGAAAAAACCGTTAAAGCGATATAGATATAATTAAAATTTCGACATAAGTAAATGTATATGTCTGTTAAATATAAATATTGGTAATTAATAACGATAATTTAGGCTTTTGGCATTGGGTTACTAATATCTAAGGCAATTCTCTAGAAAATGATCTAAGCGATTATACCCTAGATACGCTAATAACCCTATATCCTACGTGAAAATGTTTTTTAAAACGTGAAAAATTTGTTGAAATCAGATAAAATTTGTATGTTAAAATTAAAACGAAATTTTAGAAAATGAAATCAAAATTTATGTAGTGTATATTTACTACAATTGCTAGGCATTATGGTTTTAATAAAAAATATTTTGTGAGAGTTTTTTCATAGTAATCGTCTAGCCAAGCGTGCCATTGGAAGGACTTGTTAGCTCAATTAGGTATCTTTCAATCTGTGAGGATGGCACTATGATGAAGAGCCAGCTCGTAAAAATAATAGATGCTTAGATTTTACCGTTCAGTTTGGAAATGGAATGATAACACATACACAACTTACAACAAGCTTGGAGATAATTTAGAGAAACCATACAAAATGGCTTTTAGCAAAATTATGCAAAGGTATTAGAGATGCTAGAAAAGGTTAAAAATATAGGACTTATTGTAATAGGATTGGTAATAGGCATGTCAATAATGCTTTATTATGGAGCACAATACAAACCTAATATAAATTCACGATCACCAGATCGAGAAATATTAAATATAGTAGATCATTTTTTTGACATGTTTTTTAGTATTGTGCCTAGTAAAGATGCTGCAATTAATATAACTGTGTTTCTTATTGGAGCTCCACTAGGTATTATCACTCTTTTCATGTTAAAGGACCTTTTCTTTGGTGGATCAGACGAAGATGATCATTTACTTGCTATACTAATACTAATCGCAATTATAGCCTGTATACCAGCATTTCTGATATTAGATTATCATGTATTATCTAATTAACATTAATTAAATTGCCATGATTAGTTAAAATATTTTACTTCCAATAAGCACCTTTTAACAAGCATAGGCCAACAAAATTACTAAGCTTACAGCGAAAAATATTTTCATTTATATTTTGCTAAAAGATGTAAGTGACCATGATAAAACCTAAGCGTAGAGCCAAAACTTTAAAAAAAGAATAAATCAAAAGAAGTACAAATCTGTCTAACATGCTCTAAAATTTAAATTCTTCTAAGTTAGGTGTTACCCTCGCTTTTTTTCATTTTCTCTCAGGCAAAATAAAATAATCTAAATACAATGAGGCGAAAAAAGTCCACTCTAGGATCTTCCCAGATATTTAAACTGAGATTTAAATCCCCGCCCCTGGTTTTTCCCAAGGCAGCTGGTGGAGTTGTTGGGACCGTTGTTGCAGGTGAGGGTGTTTTTCGAGTACTGGGGGCTTCTTTTGCACCTGGCCCCGGTGTCCCTTATTGTTACGGTGTTCCCCTTTCTAGAGGCGGAGGTGGAAGCTGTGCAGGTGTCCGTTTGTCTTCCTGATTTGTCATACTCTTTGACAGTGGCGGTACCCGATCCCTTGCTGTTGAAACAGTAGACGTAGACCACGGGCATTTTTGAGTAGGATGACACTAGGTTGCTCGCGGATTCCCAGCAGCCCTCCAAAAAGGAGAGGTCATTGGGATCGCCCCCTGGCGGAATGGCGAAGCCTTGGCCCTTTTTGGGGGTGGCCTTGGCGGGCGCCTGGGCCTTGGGCTTGGCCGGGGTTGGGGCCTTGGGGGTGGTTGTTGTCTTGGGCGCTACCTTCTCTGGTTCAGGGGGAGGGGGATCCGGCGCTCTCACCGAGTAGAGGGACTGGTTCTCCTCTCCTTGTAGCTGTTCCTCCTCACGGGTCTTGGGAAGTGGTTCCAGCCTCAACTCTGCCTCCTGGGTAAGGCAGCTGGAAAGGGAGTCCAAATAGTGGGTCTTGAGGATATAGATCTCCTCAACGAGCCCGGCCTCGGTGCTTTGGTCAATCTTAGGAAGCTTTAGGAAAAAAAGATCCTTGAGTTTAGGCACAAAGAGAAACAAGAGAAGCGTGAACACGAGCAAGGTGAGAAGGGCCGCCAGAAAGGTTCTTAAGAGGTTCCAGAATGTTGGCTCTTTTTGGGGGTCTTTAGCACTGGAGGCCACTTGTTCTGAAGCGTTCGGATCAGTAAGTATCTGGTATCCTGGTGGCATTAGGCCACTTGCGAGTATATGAGCCGCGGCATTCTGCTGTGAGTCGGTGAGGGATTTTTCTCCTATGTTTTGGAGACCCCAGCCGCATATGACGGGAGTGTCCCCCACCACGAATACCTTAATGGATGAAGGGGCTCCGGTGACGCTCTCTGCCACGGACTGCGCGAGCTTCATGAAAATTAGGCCCACTATCCTCTGCTTTTCGTTCTCAGTGGCAGAGCAGGCGCTCCCCACCTGGAGGAAGTGCTTGGCGCTGAAGGCCAGACTTGCCCTTACGCTATTTTTGTCAGCTTGGGTGAGACTCTCAAAGGGCGTGGGCTTCCCCTCCACCGAGGTGTACCACTTCACGGAGTTGCTTCCCAGCTTTTCCACCGGCTCCGCCAGAATCTTGGAAAAACCCTTCCCCAGTAAGGCGTCCAGGTACCCGACCACCTGGCTATACATGCCGATGGTCTGAACCGAGTCTACCTTATCGGGAGGGTCCGTAAGCTTGTCGCTTGTGTAGAGGAGCTGTGTCGTCATAGTGGGGCATGACACCCGTAATGGTGATATGTGGTCCTAACATGTTTATATCGTTGTGACGAAGTTTATTTAAAAAGATACATTAGGATCTTAAATAGCAAAAATACTCGAAAAGGATGCCTTTTGCCTAATGGGCTTCTTTTAAATTCAGGAACTCCCCAGGTATTTGAACTGGGCCGTGAACCTGTTGCCTCCGGAGTTACCGCGGCAGTTGGTGGAGTTGTTGGCCCCGTTGGAGCAGGACATGTTGCATTTCACGTATCTAGAGCCTCCAGAGCACCTGACCCCGGAGTCGCTTATGCTCACGGAGTTCCCGCGCCTGGATGCGTTGATGGTACCCGTGCAAGTGTCCAGGAGCCTTCCCGAGTCGTCGAGCTCCTTAACCGAGGCGGTTCCCGTTCCCTTATCGTTGAAGCAGTATCTGTAGGTGAGGGGCATACGCGTGGCCGTGCTGTACAAGGAGCTGGTCAATTCCCAGCATCCCTCTAAAAAAGAGAGATCATTGGGGTCACCACCCTCAGGTATGGTAAAACCCTTGCCTCTGGCGGGCTCCGCCTTGGCTGGGCTCTTGGGAGTAGCCTTGGGCTTGGATTGGGGCTTGGCTTGGGGCTTGGGTGGGGCGGGCTCGGGCTCGGGCGCTTTCACCGAGTAGAGGGCCTGGGCCACCTCCACGTCTTCCTGGGACTCGTTAGCTTCCTTGGGAAGGGCCGCAAGTTCCAGCTGGACCTCCATGGGCGAGCAGCCGTCTAAGGAGTCTAGATACTTTTCTCTTAAAGTGTAGATTCGCTCATTGAGACTGGCAATTTCACCGCGGTCATAGGCCTGTCCCAGGGTCCTATCCTTTCCCGTGATAACTAGGTTTCTGAGCCCGGGAATAAGAAGTAGGGCAAGTAGGGATAGAACTATGAAGGTCAAGAGGGCGGCCACTGCCGTTTTGAGTATGTACCAGAGGGTCTCCCCGCCTTCACCACTCTTACTTGCTGGCACAGTGCCTTGGGCTAGAGCACCGGAGAGGGAGGTGTCCGGTGGTAGTATGCCCGTCATAAGCACACTCTTGGCGTACTCCTTCTGGGCCTCGGTGGGGAGGCCCAGGCCGCGTCCCTCTAGGCCCCAGCCTGAGAGAACCAGATTCCCACCCACCAGGAAGACCTCTAGGGTAGTAGGGGAGCCGGAGAGGAAGGCCGCGATGGTCTTGGAGAGCCTCTCCAAGATCTGCCCTAGGATCTCCTGCTGCTTGCCTTCCCCGTAGGATAATCCTAAGCCCAGGGCCTCCATGTTCTTGGAGATGGCGGCCAGTGCCGCCCTCACGCTGTTTTTGGACTCAGGCCTTAGGTAGGTATACGGTGTAATAGGACCAGACAGTTGGGTGTGCCACTCCAGGGTGCCGGGTTTTTCCAATGGGTCCGCAAGCAGGTTACCCGTACCTAGGGACCTCTCCAGAAGAAGCGCTAGCTGGGAGCGCATGCCTATGGAGCGTACCCCGTTTATTTGCTCCGGAGCGCTAGTGGAAAGGGAGCTTAGGCTTAAAATCTGTGTTTCCATGGAAGGCCCCGATGAGCTTTGGGAATTTATTGAATATGGAACAAAAAAGTTGCTATGACAGATAGCCTTTAGGCCAATAAAAGTAAAAGTAAAAGCAAAAACAAAAACAAAAACAAAAGCAAAAACATCAAAGAGTTTTGTTGTTTCAGAATCTCCAAAATCCCTCTTATTTAGGTGATTTACCCTAATTATGTGCAAATTTCTTTGACTTGGGGCCTCTTAGTTTTTCCCCAAATAGGTGAACTTATTGTCAAAGGGCTTCTGGCCGCTCCCGGAGTCCCTGCCGCGGATATTACACTGGGTGCGCTCATTAGAGGACTTCTGGCAGTTCATCTGATACCTGGTGAAGTTGATTTTTTCCTTGGGGCACTTGGCCCCGTTATCCACAATGACTACCCTATTGGCGCTGCGGGTGGCGCTGGCGCTGGTGGTGCAGGTATCGGCTTTGTTGCCTTTCTTGTCGTAGAGCTCGGTTTTTAGGGTGCCGCGTCCGTTTTTATCAAAGCAGTAGATGTCATAGACCGGCCTTTTGGATGTGACCTCGAAAACCCCGGCGTCGGATTTCCAGCAGCCCTCCAGAAAGGAAAGGTCGTTGGGGTCCCCATCCGGGATGTTCATGGCCCCGCCCACCTTGGGGGTCTCCTTGGGGGTCTCCTTGGGCGTGGGTTTAGGTTCAGGCGTGGGCTCCGGCTTGGGAGGGGCCACCGAGTAAAGCTCACTTGGGTCCTCTTCGGGCTCCTCTTGGTAGACCGGAGAGGTCTTTTCCAGAGGAACCTTCAGCTGGGCCTCCTCCACCGGGCAGGCCTCAATCTTTTCCAGATAGTCTAGTTTGAAGCTGTAGAGGCGTTCCTCCAAGGTATCAGTTACAGTGGGGTCGTAGAAGGGCGCTCTGGTAAAAAGGAGCCTCAGCTCCGGAAAGAGGAGAAAGAAGAGGAGCGACAGAAGTAGGAGAGTCAAAAGTGCCGCAAGTAGCACCCTCAAAAGATTCCACAGGCACCCGGACTCGGTGGCTACCGGAATAATTGGAACAATTGGAGGGGGCGCGGCCGTGCCGCGGCCCTCCTCAGGCTCTTTGGCCTTCTCCAACACAAGGGCCGGGGGTACCGCGCCGCTTTCCAGGATATACATGGCGCTGTCGCGGCTACTCTCGGAGAGCTCTCCGTTAAGGTCCTTTACGCTCTTGATGGGCACCAAGCCCCATCCGGCCACCACGGCCTTCTCTCCCACCAAAAATACCTGGAGCGGGGGGCCGGGATTGGCCACGAAAGAGGCAATCGACAGGGCAATCTTCTCCAGAACCTTTCCAGCCAGCTGCTTCTGCTGGGATTTGGATTCCTTTAGCCTCTCCCCCTCTTTAGCTATGAGCTGGGCCTTTTGGGCCAGCTGGCTGTTTACCTGATTCTTCTCCTCAAGGTCTAGATCCTCATAGGGCTTTACCTTCCCCGTCACCGATGTGTGCCAGTTGATGGTGTTGGACTGGGGCTTCTCCACGGCCTCGGCCAAGATATCCGCGACACCTGGTTCCGCCGCTTCCAGGCTCTGGGCAATTAGATTGCGCACAAAGAGGATCTGGAGCCCCTCCACGTTGTCGAAGGAGAAATCCAGGCGACTGGTGCTGGTGAGCTCTTGAAAAGGCATAGGGGGATCCTGAAATTTTCCTTTCACCTCACAAGAGAGGGAAGGGCCCAAGGCAAAACGCCTTAGGCTCATTTAGGGCTTATTTAGGGGCTCATTTAGTGGCTCTTGCCTCTTCTTTAGAGCTTATCCTCTTAGCTGTGCTTATTCCAACAAAGTCGCTAGAAGTGTTTCAAATTATGGCTCAGGCGTGGAAACTGGCCCTTCTTGGGGCTTGTCTTCCGCTTTACTTAGGGGCTCATCTTGAGCTGGGGTTTGAGCTGGGCCTTGAGTTCCAGCCTCCGGCTGGACCTCTGGGCTTTTTGGACTTTCTGGGCTGTTAGGCTCCATCTGGGGTTCTTCTTTTTCCGGGGCCTTGGGCTCGGGTATGCGGATAGCCTTGCGCGCGCGTGTGTTGTCTTGGGCCATGATAGCTGTCTCCCGCTCGGAAGAGCCACTGAGTAAGTCTTCTTTATTGGGGGCGCTGGGCGCTTTTTCGTTTTCTGAGATAAGTCCCTTGAGGCCCGGGGTCACCACCAGGAAGATGAGCGCCAGAAGTATAAGTAGCAATAGGGCC
The DNA here is from genome assembly GCA_031278795.1 of Deltaproteobacteria bacterium. The sequence continues at coordinate 13,873 of JAITJT010000171.1, forward strand.
CCTAGGCCCACCTTAGCTAATTTTCCAAATATTGCCTTGGGGATTTGCTTAGGCTCGCTTACGCTTACTGGGGGAAGATCTTGGTCAACTAATTCGTCGGCTAAGGTGTCTTGGGGATCATGGGGATCATGGGGGTCATGGGGGTCATGGACCTCACTTACCAATGAGGGGCACTCCCCCACCGGGGCACCGCACTTTCTAAGATCTAGGCCCCAGTTGGCCATGACCAGATCGTCTCCTGAGAGGAAAAACTCCAAGGCGCTGGGTTTTCCGTCCACATAGGCCTCCATGGATGAAGAGATGCTTTCCAAGATCAAGGAGGCCTGGCGCTTGCGCCTGGTCTCAAAGGCCGAGAGGATCTTGGCCTGCTCCTGAAGCTCGTGGGCGAGGCTTTTGATTTGCTCCAGATACTTCTTCTTTTCTGGAATCTCGGAAAGAGCGGTAAAGGGCCCTTCCAAATCCGTGTACCAGTCCAGGATGCCTGGGCTGTCGGGCTTTTCCATAGGAGTCGCCAAGAGCTTTGCGAGTCCTTTGGCCTTTCGCCTGTGGAGGAGCTCGTTGAGGGTGTCGCGGTAGCTAGTTACCTCTACGTCGCCTACAACTTGAGGGGTGAAGTCTGAGCATTTTGAGCTATGAATGAGGTTGGATATCACTTTGGTTTTTATCTAATTTTAGGTGTTTTTATACGTTTGTATGAAATATAAAGACAGAGGGTTTTAATGAAGATTCAAGATTCTTGCATTTTTAGATAAATGCTAAGTTCATTATTATAGCACATAGGCAAAATCAGTAGAGAATCTAAAGAAAAAATTGGGAATAGGCAAGTGTTGAGGCTAAGTAAACCCTCAATTGGCCCTTAGGTAGGTGAACTTGGAGTCGTAGTAGGGTTTTCTGGGGTTTTGCCGGGAGTGGGTGTTCTCCACCTTGCAGCTGGTACGGTTATTTTCCCCGGAGGAGCAGCTGAGGGTGTCCACGCTGAACCTCGAGCCGTTTTTTTGGCACTTGGGGCCGTCGTTTACGATTGTGACACTGTCGCCATTCCTCTTGGCCGTGGCCTTCCCCACGCAGGTATCCAGGTGCTTACCTTTCTTGTCATAGAGCTCGAAGGTGGAAGTGCCCGCGCCCTGGTCGTCCAGGCAGTAGATGGCGAAGAGGGGGAGCCCGGTGCGGGTGTTGAAGAGGCCCGCGTCTGACTTCCAGCAGCCCTTGAGGAAGGAGAGGTCGTTAGGGTCCCCTTCGGGGATGTCAAAGGAGTCCCCCTCCTCGGGTTCCCCCTTGGGAACCGAGATAACTCGCTCGCTGTCTTCCACTTCGGCCCCTTGGGCCTCCAGTTCCTTTTTGGGGAGATCCAGTCTGGCCTGGGGTTCCAGGGTCTCGCAGTTTAAAGTTTTCTCAATAAGCTCCTCTTTGAGGGAGAAGAGCCTATCCTGGAGGTTCCTCTCTTTCCTGAAGTCTAGCTTTACATCCACGCTCTTAGCGGAAAACATGAGCTTGTAGAGGCCCGGGAAGAGGAGCAGCAAAAGTAAGCTAAGTATCACAAAGGTGAGGATAGCTGTTAGGAATACCCTTAGGAGCTTCCAGGCACCCTCGTCTTTTGAGTCATCTCTGTCCGCAAGTGCGGCCGGAATGATTTGGAGCCTCTGTAAAGACTCCAAAGGCACTGCCCCGGTGTGGAGGAGCTCATTTACTTGTTCCCGGGCGCGCAATTCTTCCGGAGTGAGTGCGGCATCCTCTGGTATTAGGGACTTTAGGCCCCAGTTGACCATGGAGACGTGGTCACCTACCAGGAAGATATCCAAGGTGCTGGGGGCCCCCACCAGGTAGGCGCCCATGGCCTGGGAGAGTCTGGTGAAGACCTGGGCCGCCACCTGCTTTTGCCTCTCCGGAGAGGGGGAGAGCATCTTTCCCAGATCCGAGAAGTTTTTGGCCTGGACCGCCAGGTGCCTATAGACCTCCACCTTTTCCGGATAGCTTAGGGTGCTTATATGCCTCACCGGCCCTATGAGATCCGTCTGCCAGTCTATGTTTTCGTTATCTTGGCTCAGCTGGGGGATGGAGAGGAGCTGCGAGGTCCCTGACCCTAAGGCAGAGTCCATGATCTGGCCAATGAAGTTACGACTTCTTATGACCTGCACGTCTCCTATGAAGTCGAGCGAGGTGTTGGAAAGCTTGGTGCTTGTGAGGGTTATGAGCGACATGGCCTTAAATTCTCTGGGCCAGGAAACCAATGTAGAGGGCCAGCTGCTGAACGAAGGATCTTCTGTAGATATTGTATTTTTTTATCTGTCTGTGGAGGTTCCAGAGGCTGGTGCGCTTCCTAAGGCTCACCAAGGTATCCAAGGTCTCCTTGTTGATGGAGGTGAGATAGTCTTCCAGGGCGTAGAGGGCCTGGAAGTTGCGGTCGTTCATCTGCCTAAAGTTTCTCTGCCAGGCCTTTTTAACCCGGCCGGCGAAGGCCAGGAGGCCGTTATTGGAGCCTATTATGTTTTGGGAGTGCTGGCGGTACCTGATGGTGGGAACCGGGTCGTAGATGACTAGGCCACCAGCCCCTGTTACTATCTGGTAGGCCCACCAGTCGTGGCTGATGGGTTTCAAAGGATAGCCCTTCACTATCAGGTCCCTTGCCTTATTGTTAAAGACCATGGTGTTGGCGCCGGCGATGGATTGGATTATGGCGTTGGAGAAACTTGGTGGGGGGCTGGTGCGCAGGGGTGATAGAGTTGTATCCACTCCGTATTGGTTCATGAGCTGGGTTCTTCCGCAGTAGAGGAGGGCCTCTTCCTCCCCAATAGGGCTAATTAGCTCTATGATTCTGGAAAGCTTATGGGGAAGCCAGATGTCGTCTTGGTCAGACCAGGCGTAATAGTCGCTCTCACCATTATCTTCTATTGTCAGATGCATGAAGTTGCGGCAGAAGCCCTCTCTGGGGCCATCTATTATTTTGAGCTTATCCTCTCCCCAATCATGCTGGTATTTTTTAAGGATTTCAATGGTATTGTCCTTGGATCCGTCGTCAGATGCCGTGAGAGTCCAATTATCATAGCTTTGCTCATGGAAGGAATTCAATTGATCCGGGAGATAGCTTTCTCCGTTGTAGGTGCCCATGAGGATGGAGACCGATTTGTCGGACTGGGTCATGGTGGCTCTCTTCTGGTTCCTCTTACCTAAAGACTTTAAGATCCAAAGACATCATAATGCAAAAAAACAAAACTTATCTTTTGATAAATTAGGTGCTGATAGACATAGAACTAATATGTTTTTCGCTAATAAGCTCTGTTCTCATACGCCTTGGCTAATAAGCTTTTGCTATAAGCCTTGGCTAATAAGCCTTGGCTATAAGTCTTTCTAGATATAATATACAGCTAGTATGTTAAGCGCTCATAAAGTTATAAAGCTTAATCATTATTGTTCATGGCGGCCTTACGGCTGCGGCTGCGCTCGTTCTTGGTGGTATCTGACCTTTGGGTCTTGGTATCCACGTCCTTTTGGTCAAGGGTGCCGTTTATCTCCTTGGGGGACGCGGGGCTTTGGGCATCGCGCGCCAAAAACGCGCCTTGGGGCACCCGAGGGGCGGAGAACTGGCCCTTGGCCTCAAAGAGGTTTTGCTTGGGGGTCTTTCTCGTGGTGTAGTTCTCGGCGGTCTCCACCCCCATTTTCACGTAGGCTAGCATGGCCGCGTCCGGCACGCTGGACTTGTTGACCTTGGAGCTAATCTTAATGGGTACCTGAGTCGTATCTTCACTTTTAGGCCGTATGAGCTGGGCTGCCACCAAGAGCGCGACTATAGCTATCATGCCTATGGCGATGGTTCTTCCCAGGCCTTTATACTTGGGGCGCCCGGTGATACCTTGCGTATTCGTCGTCTCGCTTAACTCTAGCCTGGCGTTGGTGTTAAGCCCTAGGCTGGAGGGGAGGGTGTCCATCTCTTCTAGGATGCTCATGGAGAACTGATCGGTTCCTGGGAGCCAATATTTGGGCTCCATCTTACCGCCCCAGCCGGCAATGACCACATGGCCGTCAATGCGAAAGGCAGCTTGTCCTTGAGGCACTCCGGCGGCTATGTCACTAATCCCTAAGGATATGCTAGCCAGCATGTTTCCAGCCACCCTCTTGTCGTTATCCTGCTCTAGGGAATAGTTAAGCGATATGGCGCCTAGGTGCTGCGCCCAGCCGCGGAGCTCCTTGCGGAACGAGTCCTTGTCATAACCCAACATGTCCTCGAAATTCTGGGGATTCCCCGCAAGCTCAGAGGTCCAGCGCACCTGTTCGCTATCATTGGGCGCAAGTGGCCTAGAGAGTAGGTACTGGGCGTCCCTCCCAAGGTTTAGGACAAGCATATCCCTTAGTTTATCGTAATAGGACGCGAAGTCCCTCCCTTCCACCTTCTGGGGAGTCCATACCTTGAGGTTGGTTGTGTGGAGCATCTGGAGCAGGGGCATTATCTAATCCTCATGCTAAGTGGAGGCCTCTGGAATCTCTTAATAAATAAGAAAAAATTTACAAAACACGGTGCCGGGCCTTACTTAGCTTCCACTTTACAAAATACATCTGCCAAAAGGCTTAAAAGCCTTATGAAAAAAGACGAAAAGAAAAAAATGCTAAAGCGTAAAAAGCAAAAAATGAAAATTTTATGAAATAAAAAGAGCTCAAATGTAAATTAAGGCAAAGAAAAAAAATGTTAGCTGTATGGGGCGTGGTAGAGAGACGGAATGTGAGCTTAAAGAGATCACTCTCTCTTGGTGAACCTGGTGGAGAAGTCCCTATCCACACCGCTCTGACCCAAGGAGCACTCGGCCTCTTTTTCACCTGGCTTACAGGTCACCTTGGAGGGGACGAAGTTGCGCATGCCGTCCTTGCACACGGCGGCGGTCTGGCTTTCCACCACCATGGCCCCGTCCTTGAGCTGGGCCTTGGCCCCGCCCCGGCAGGTGTCTATGATCTGGCCGTTCTGGTCCTTGACGTTGGCGTAGACATTGGCGTTCCCCTTCTCGTCAAAGCAGTAGTAGTACTCCATGTCCTCACCTGTTCGCTTGCTGGTGAAGCCGGTGCTGGAGTTCCAGCAACCCCTCAGCCAGGACATGTTCTCCGGGTTATCCCCGGACTTGGGATCCGGCATGTTGAGGGGGTCACCGTCGTTGTTGTTCTCGGAATCCGGCGTGGGCTGAGGCATGCCCGTGGGCTCCTCGCTCTTGGGTGGCTCAGGTGGGGTCTCGGCTTTGGGCTCCTCAGG
>JAITJT010000227.1 GCA_031278795.1 Deltaproteobacteria bacterium
CCTATAGCCGGTAAAGACATATTTTTTATTGGCGCATCTGTCCTTAAATATTGGGCGCTCTCTCCACTTAGCTTTAAGCAAATGATAAGCGACCCCTTCCTACTCCTCTGGAGCCTCTAGCCAGAGGCCTTTGCCCAAAACCTCTCCTAGCTTGGCTTTTCCTCTCTGGAGCGTTCGACTCCCCGGCATGCCCGTCCAGATATCTCCTCTCCGGTCCCATCCACCCTTCCCAGGGTGATCGCTTTTATGATCCTTTCGCTTTTTGAGCCAAGGCTATTTTCATCCAGGGGCCTCCTTTAACCAAAGGCCCTTTGAACCAAGGGCCTTTTTGAGCCAAGGCCAATCCGTTCCAGCGCCCAAAGATTGAAGCCATAGGGCTCCATTTCTAGCTTGTCGGCTCTCAATTCCCACGCTTGAAAGTCCTGGGTCCACTCGCCCCTTGGCTTTGAGCTCTCAATCCCAAAAACTCATGAGCCCATTGTCTACAAAAAACCACAGTTAAGAAGATGTCAGCCCATGAATGTTTGAGAGCTTTCTTTCTGGAAGGAGTACAAGAGCCTCCTCCGCGTCTTTCCAGGAGAGTCCCCAAGCCAAGAAGATGCCGGAGACTGGCAAACGCCTTTCTACTCATAGCTAGCTTCTTTTGATAGAGGCGAGAGCTTAAACGCTCTTTAGGGTTTTTCAGGGAAAGCTTTAAAGCCCTTGGCCTAGAAAGACAATTTTTTTATTGGCGCATCTGTCCTTAAATATTAGGCGCCCTATCCACTTAGTTTTAAGCAAATGATAGGTGGCCCCTCTCCACTTAGCTTTAAGCAAATGATAGGTGGTCCCTCCCTACTCCATTTAAGTTCCTCACCTCCCATAAGCTTTGGGACCTTTCCTCCTAGCTTTCGTTACCCTGCTACCATAAAGCTTGAGCCCTTCCGTCTAAGCTTAGCTTTCCTAGCTTCCAGGCCAGAGCCGTACCCTAACGCTTACGCTTCCCGCCTCCCATAAGTTTGACCCATCCCCTCTTTGCTTAGACATCCCATCTCCAAAACCACTCGAGACACCTCCATTCGGGTAAGCTATCCCCTCCCATTTCGCGGAGCATAGATCCCGGACTTCATGCTTTGTTAAATCCTTTCCTTTTTTTGCTAACCTCCCTTAGCTTCCCTCTCCTCCCTTGGCCTTCCTCCTCCTTCCTCCTCCTCCCATTACCTTCCATCCCCTTCGAAGCCTTTAAAAGGCCAAGGACAAGCCGTAGCCAAATCTGGGGAAAACAATGTTTACCCAAATGGAGCCACTTTCAGAAAAAAGACAGCTTAGAAATATTAAAGCCTGAAAGTAGCTTTTGCCTTGGAAATCTTAAGGAAATTATCACCCGGCTCTTGGCTTAAAGGCCTCTAGCGTTTTTAAAGCTAAAAATACAATCTTATAAGCTTATAAGTATAAATTATAATTTTAAGCGTAAATAAGACATAAAAGTTATAAACAGAAAAGGCCTAAAAAAATTTTTTCCCTAAGGGCTTGTTTCACGCCTCTTTGCGGGGGCTTCACTATTTTTGGTACTAAGAGGCGCCCCAGCCACTATAAATTATGTTAAAATAGGTCTCGATTTAAATTCCCAGCGCCTATCTCATCCACTAGCGGGAAAAGTCTCTTCCATGGATAATCCAGAGCTTCCGGCTGAAAATTCTTGTGTTTTAAACAGAGTGTTAAGGTGCCTAAGCTTATAAAACCCAGCCCAGCCAAAGACAGGAATCCCCCGTGCCCGCTTCTGGGAAAGCCCTTGCGGGAGAGGCGCCCCGGTTCCGCTCTAAGTTCTAAGCCAAGCCGCGCAAGTCGTAAAACTTCCTCGCCTACCTTTCCAGCCCACACCCCCCTCTTAGCCTTAATCTTACTAATCGCCCTCATAATCCTCCCCTCCTGCGGCAAGGACCTGGAAGTCCGGCCAGCGCTCTCCTCCCAAGGGGAGAGAGAGGCCGAGGCCAATGAGCTTTTGCAAAGCGACCCCCAGGGCCCCATTCCCAAACCCAACATACCGGCCGCCTTGAGCGCCCTGGGGCTCTCTAGCTCGCCGGGTAGGCAAAGAACGCCGGTTAAGATTGAATACAGCCTGGAGGTGAACTCCCCGGATCTCCCTGAGGCGGTGGAACTCTTTAATTTGACGGCCGAGCTCTCCACCCTCAAGGACAAGCCCATATATTCGCCTTTTTTACTGGCGGCTAGAATGAGGAGCGGGCTTAAGACAGGTGAGGAGATCTTGAACTCCCTGGGTTACTACGACGGCAAGTGCGAGGGAAACATAGAGAAGACCGGAGGAACCCCTGATACCAAGGTCGTGGTGAACTTCACGCCCGGGGTTAGATACCAGGTGGGGGAGACGAAGATCCTGGTGGTGCCCAAAGAGGGCGAGAATAGCCAACCCCAGTACTACCCCAGCTTCACCCTGGCGGACACGGGCATGTTGGCAGGAGAACCCGCTGTCGCCTCCAACATACTCTCGGCGGTGAACAGGCTACCTGAGCTCTGGGCGGACGTGGGCTATCCCTACGCCATACTGGGCGGAACAAGATATATCCTGGATACGGAAAAAAAGACCCTCGACATAGAGGTGACGATTGATCCAGGGGCTTTCACCAGGATGGGAAAGCTAGTCATAGAAGGCGACAACCCGGTAAGACCCGGCTTCATAGAAAACAGCATCAACTGGAAGATAGGCGAACCCTGGAATGAGGACCTAATTGAGAAGTTCCAGGACAACCTCTTCCAGAAGGGCATCTTCAAGCCCTTGGTGGCGGAAAAGGGCGAGATGGACCCAAACGGGGAAAGGGACGTTATCCTCCACGTGGAAAGGGCCCCTCTGCGTACGGTGAGCGGCTCCATAAACTACGACTCGGACTTTGGTCCGGGCCTGGACGTGGCCTGGGAGCATAGAAACCTCACCCGCTGGGGTGACTTGTTCCGGGTGGAGATGCCCATCTGGGAGGATCTGCAGCAGCTGGGGCTGCAGTACAATAGGCCCTACTTCTTCTCCAGGAGGCAAAACTTTCTGGCGAACGCCTCCTTTCTCAACGAGACCACGGACTCCTACAAGCTGCAGTCCATGTCGGTCGCGGCCGGCATCGAGAGACAGCTCTCCAGGCATCTCCTGGGCACTCTTTTAATCACCTTGGAGAGGGGCACCTTGGATGAGTTCATGGACAAAAAAGACAAATACATGATAGTGGGCTTTCCCCTGACCTTGGACTGGAACTGGGCAAACGATCTCCTGGACCCCACCAAGGGCCACCGCCTCAAGCTTAATGTCACGCCCTACAACGGCCATTACTACTCCGACTTCTCCGTGGTCAAGACCCGCCTGGACGCCGAGGAGTATATTCCCTTAAGGAAGGACGGCTTTTTAGTGGCCGCCTTGAGGCTCTCCTTAGGCGCCATAGCCGGTGACGAGGCCAAACTGCTTCCCACCTCCATGCGTTTTTTTAGCGGCGGAGGAGGATCCATTAGGGGCTACCGCTACCAATCCATTGGCCCACGCAACTACAAGGACAAACCCGCCGGAGGCGGCTTCATCACCGAGACCAGCGGTGAGATACGCTGGAGATTCTCGGAGACCATGGGCATAACCGCCTTCGTGGACGGCGGCATGCTCTATGACGAGCTGGACATGACCTATCTAGGCAAGAACCTTCTCTGGGGAGGCGGCTTGGGCTTCCGCTACTACACACCCGTGGGCCCCTTCCGGGTGGACATAGCCACCCCCCTAAACCCTCGCCCCTATGACCCTCAGATTCAGCTCTACATAAGCCTTGGCCAGAGCTTTTAGCTTGGAGCTGAAAGCCAACCATAGGACCTAAGGCCCTATGGCTATCATTAATATATAGATGCGACCAAGGCGCCCATACATTAATATATAGATGCGGATGAGGAGCCCATACATTAATATATAGATGCTGCTTGAGTGCTAAGTTTAAGGGAAAAAAAGCCCCAGAAGAAATCCCTTGCCCCTTAAGCACTTAGCTAAGAGAGGCCGCAGAGAAGGCCTTACCTTACTTGCCCTTTTTTCCAGGGCCTATATTTTTTTAGGCTCTTAATTCTCAGGCTTAATCCCAGAACAAAGACCCCACATGCCCGAAAGCGTCAAAATAGATGAAAACGTTAAGACCAAGTCGCTCCTTAAGAGCGGCTTCAAGGCCCTTCTGTGCCTTATAGGCGTAGTGGTGGTTATCTTGGTGATAGCCATCCTTTTCCTAAGGAGCCAAAGCGGCCTCAACTTCGTCTTGGGCAAAACCAAATCAGCCTTGAGCGCCAAGGGCCTGGTGCTTGACTACGCGGAGGCCAAGGGGCCGCTTCCTGGGCATCTATTTTTCAAGAATGTGACTCTTAAGGATCCCCAGGGCCTTTTCCTGGAGGTGGAATCCCTGGAGCTAAAGCTAAAAACCTGGAAGCTACTCTCCCTGACCGTGGAGGCCGAGCTCCTTGATGTTGTCGGCTTAGACTTCAAAAGAGCTCCCGTGATGGAGAAAAAAGAGACCAAAGAGCCCTCAGGCCCTTTAAACATTCCAGTCTCCATAATAGTGAATCTAGATATTTCGCGCTCTAAGCTACTAAGCGCGACCCAAGGCGAAGGTGATAGCCTCCTGGATGTTAAAGGCAAGGTCTCCTACATAAAAAACTCTGGACTCCTCTGGGACATAGTGGCCAGCTGGGAGCCGAAAGGAACAAAGTGCCTGAGGCTAGTTTCCCAGCTCACCCAGGACTCCCTCAAGCTGGACCTTGACCTAGCACTAGTTAAAAACGGGCCCTTAGAGTTTCTCACCAAAGACTTGCGTCTCCCCTGGGGGGAGGGCGTCCTTTTGGTTCGAGCCTCAGGACCCTTGGAGTCCTTCAAGGGCACCCTAACATTTACCGATCCCGCGCCCCCTTACGAGCCCAAGGCGGATACCCGGACGCCTTTAGCTACGGAAGGAAGTAATGTTGGCGTAGGGGAGTCACAGGACCTAAAAGTTACCCCCGGCATCTACGGCACCTTTGAGCTTAGCTCAGAGGAAGGCACCACCTTCCACGCTCTCCTTTCCAATCCGGATCTAGCCCGCAGCCTCCATCTCACCCTCAAATCCACACCTGGCTTTCCTCTCCCCAAGGGCCTCGAAAACATGGCGGGCGACAACCTCATGTGCGACCTCACCATGGATAGGGGAAAGGAACAGGGCTTCACCGGGAAGCTTTTCATGAGTTCTGACAAGGGAGAGGCCCACCTCTCCCCCATAGATCTTAACTTTGAAGATGGTTCTGTGGAACTTAGCCTAGAGGGTGACTTCGCCTTTGTTCCGCCAAGTAAGCTTTCCCTTGCGGCCCCTGAGCCGGAAAAGAAGCCAAGCGTTCCACCCAAGAGCGTAGCTAGTGATAAAGGCCATCCTATATACCTTGCCCCTCCCCAGGCCTTTACGGAAGCAAGTGCCACTAATCTAATAACAGCGCAAGCTGCTTACACCTTGCCTATGGACGGTCGGCCCCTTGGCTACCCAAACGCCAGCTTCCTCTTGGCCCAGAACGCGGCCCCAAAAGAGATCCTCGAGGAGAGCGCGGACACATCCAGACTTAAGGGGCGCATCTCACTTAAACTAAAGTCTGATAACGGAGTGGTGGAGGTTCCCAAGCTAAACATAACAGGTGAGGGCCTAGACCTTAGCGCCACAGGTAGCTATAGGGGAACGGGAGGCGCGTCGGATCTGAACCTAAACCTCAAGCTAGACAAGGGCGAGCGCTTCACTAGACTCATTCCTGCCTTAAAGGAAGGCCTAAATAGCGATGCCCTCATAAATCTCATACTTAGCTATGATATGGAAAAGGAAAGCGTGGAAAGAGGTGAGCTCACGGCCAAGTTAAGTGATCTAGGAGGGCTCCTTGCGGATGTTAAAGGGGAAGGTGAGGTGAGCCTCGACTTCAAGGGAGGGCTCAAGGATAAACTTGTTACGGATCTAAGTGTCTCCTCCCCCAAAATCACCCGCACCACCAAGGAGGGAAGCCTAGATTTCATTGAGCCCCTGGTCACGGTGAAGGGGAACCTAGGAAACCTCCTAAGCGCGCCTGGTTTTGACGGAGAGGTCAAAGCCCAATCCAAGGACAAGGAGGGGAGTGAGCTCCTTAACTTCAAGGCCACTCCCAAGCTAAGCTTCCAGCCGGAGGGCTTCCAGGGAGAGCTCAAGGAGCTCTCCCTGGAAGGAATGGGCGCTATCATCAAGGGCCAGATGCAAGTTTCGAGGCCTATGGGCTCAAAACCAAACCTCAACGGCGACTTGGACCTCACCTTGAACTCCTTTGACGATCTAAAGGTCTTAACCGGCTTGGACCTTAAAGGTGAGCCCCTCAAGCTAAGCCTCAACTTCAAAAAAGACGAAAACCCCCAGACCATAAGCGGAAAACTGGAAAACAAATCATTCTCCCTTTCCTCCCTGAAGCTTACAGATACCCAGCTTGATTTTAGCGCCCTCTCCCCTTGGGAAAATCCCAATCTAAGTTTAAAACTAAACACATCCGCGGGAGAGGCCTCCATGTTCAAATGGACCAAGGGGGAAATAACTGTCTCGGACTTCAGCAAAGACGGCCTGGCAACTGTTACGCTTTCTTTTTTGGAGGACTCGAAAAGAGAGCTTCTTAGCCTAACTGGCACCTACAACCGCGCAAGTAACGTAGTTACTCTTAACAACTTGAAGTTTTCCCCTCCCAAGCTAAAGGACCAGCTGATCTTAAAAAAACCCGTGACTCTAACCCTTAAGGGTACTAGCCGAGCTATCGCTACCACCGGCGAAGCAATAACAGATAAGGCACAAAACCCCATGAGCATCTCAGGCCTTTCCCTTAGCTTGGGGAAGGCCCAGATTGAGCTGGAGGGCGATCTTTCCCCCATGAAGGCCAATCTCTCGGTTAAAGAGCTTCCCCTTAGCGTCATGTCCATGTTCACCGAAATAACCCCTCCGGAGGGGAGCGTCAATTTGGACTTGCATTATGCATCCGGTGGAAACGCAACGCTTAAGCTGGACACCAATCCTAGCATAAAGAGGGAAAACGGACCTCCTCTCACCTTTAAATTCACCTCAGATGCCAAGCTTGAAGGCGGCCGCCGCCTGGTGGGGGAAGGGGCCCTGACCCTTCCTGGGCCCGCGGGGAGAACACCTCTGGACATCAAGTACCAGCTGCCCTTCATGCCCTCCGGGGATTTGGTTACCCCGGACTTCACCGGGCCCTTAACGGCCTCCCTCAACTGGAAAGGTGACATAGCGACACTGTGGGGTTTTTTAAATCTTCCCGACAGGACCTTGAAGGGGAACACCGAGATAGATATTGATATTGGCGGAACCCTAAGAAAGCCCATACCCTCCGCTAACGTCTATCTAGCCAACTCCAACTATGATGACAATGTCCTTAGCCTCTACCTAAATGACATCAACCTGGAGGCCAAGGCCGACAATAGCGGCGAGAAGATCATAGTGGTGGCCGACGCCAAGGACAGCACCCAGGGAACCATTGCCTTGGAGGGGACCATAACCTTGGGTAAAGAGCCCACTCTTAGCTCCAGGGGCCAGATAAAAAGGCTAGCCCCCTTCCACCGGGACGACTTCAACGTGACTCTTTCAGCCCTGTTTTCCATTAACGGGCCTTTTTCCAATCTAACCATCTCCACCAAGGCCGTGGTGGAGGCCTTGGAGGTTAACCTCTCCACCTCCATCGGCGGCCCATCCATTGCCACTTTAAGCCTCGACAAGGGCTTCCAGCCCTCGTCCTCTGGTCCGGCATTGGACATATCCATTGACATCCCCCGAGGGGCCTACATTAGAGGCCGGGGCCTAGACTCCGAGTGGAAGGGAAACATCCAGATTAGTGGGAGCACCGGGGCACCCATATTAAACGGGAGCCTCAATCCCATTAGGGGATTCTTTACCCTTTTGGGTAAAGAGTTCACCTTCTCAGGTGGAGGCATAACCTTCCGCAACCACAGGCGCCTAAACCCAGGCTTGGATATCGAGCTCCACCGCAACGTATCCGACCTAACGGCCATAGTGCGCGTCCAGGGCACCTTGGACTCTCCCAAGATAAAATTTGAGAGTAACCCCCCCTACCCCCAAGACGAGGTACTGGCCCAGGTGCTTTTCGGGAAACCCGCATCCGAGCTCTCCCGCTTTGAGACCATACAGCTAGCCAACTCCTTAAGGGAACTCGCCGGAGTAGGCTCCAATATGCCCAATCCACTGGCCACCATGCGGGACGCCCTAGGGCTTAGCGTCCTTAGGATAGGAGAGGCCACCAGTAACGCCGACAGGCACATGGAGGGAAACAACTTTAGGCAGAATTTGGACCTGGACGACGACGACGAAAGCTCCAGCCAGAGCGACACCGCCCCCACCTTGGAGGCCGGAAAATACATAACCGACAACATCTACGTGGGCGTGGATCAAAACCTCGTGAACAACACAACCGGAGTGAGGGTGGAAATTGAGCTCGCCCCCAACGTGAACCTTACGAGCCGCTCATCCGACACATCCAGTAGGGTGGGGATTGGCTGGAAGCATGATTACTAAAATCAAGACTTATTGGATTCTTAAATGATTCTTAGATTGTTTTTCCAAAATGATCATAGGC
>JAITJT010000115.1 GCA_031278795.1 Deltaproteobacteria bacterium
CATAACAAATGACATAACAAACATAGTCAAAAAGAAAGTCAGAAGGATACTTTAGAAAGATAGTCAGAATAATATCCACAAAGATAGTCAAAAGGATAGTCACAAGGCCTCTACGCTAATGCGAGAGTGGCGGAATTGGCAGACGCACTGGCCTTAGGAGCCAGCGGCCGCAAGGCTATAGGGGTTCAAGTCCCCTCTCTCGCACCATTTTTATAAGTCTTGGCTCTGGAGCAAAAGCTACAATGAACTCAAATTTAGAAAACCTCAACCCAACAAGCGTGCGCATCACTATAAATGTCCCCTATGAAGAATACAAAGACAAATACGAGGAGATCATCGATGCTTACGCGCAAAAAGGCAAAATCAAGGGATTCAGAAAAGGGAAAATTCCCAGAGACATTGTTCTTACCCACTTTGGGCAAGAAATCAGAAACAATGTGATTTCCAATATCGTCACGCCTCTCATAAGCCAGCTCCTAGTAGACAACAAGATATCCTCCTTGTCCGCTGCGCAAAATCTGAAAATCGACTTCGCCATTGACAAGCCCCTGGAGATATCTGCCGACTTTGAGATTCTGCAACAGATTACGCTTCCGGATCTCTCCCAGATAACGATTGACAAGCCAGCCATACTATCAAGCCAGTTAGAAGGCTTAGTCGAAGCTGGGTTTAATGATTACGTGAGAGCAAATTGCGGAGTGTTTAAACAAGCCGAGCCGGATTACCAGATTCAACTCAACGACGAAGTAACCTATGTCGCCAAATTGTTCTTGCGTGACAAGGAAGTTATGCAAAAAAAGAAAGATACCGAACCGAAGAAATACAGGCTCCAGGAGTCCAAAAAATACAAACAAGTAAACGAATTGTTTCTCGGCCATAAAGTTGGGGACGTAGTCGAAGAGCAGAAAGACATTGAGTCTTCCAATCCAAACAGGGCCATTGCCGGTAAAAGAGTCACATACAAGTTCACCATTCTCGAGATCAGCAAGTATGAGGCAATCACCATAGAACAATACCTTGATGATTTGGGAGATCCCATACTGAAAACGGTGGATGACATAAAAAACGTCCTACGCAAGAATCTCCTTCCGGATTTTGAGTCTCTTGTTGAGGCTGAAATGCGAACGGAACTGCTTGCCAAGTTGTCGAAAGCTCTCGACTTGAAGATCAGCAAGCTAGTCCTTGAGGCGAGATTCATGAGTCTCATTAAGAATACTCCCTTCTATGAACAGCTCAGAGGAAAGAAGCTCGATTTTCTCCATGATCCTGCAATTATGAGCAGAGAGCCCTACGTTGTTCTTAGACCCACCCTGGATAGGGCCACCATGGACATACACGAGTCGACTATCATTTCCCACGTCGTGGATCTCGAAAAGTTAACCATAACGAAAGATGACCTAAGGGAGTTCTTAAAATTAACACTCCAAGCAAATGGCTACGACTACTCGGATGCCGCCGTCGAGCGAAGTCTCAAAATAGTCACAAAAGACAGCGGGTTTATGAGTAACGCCAATGATGTTATCTACAAGTCAAAAGGCTACCAATGGCTCTTCGAAAGAGTTCACATCAATGAGCTCACTGAGGAGGAGACCGAAAAAAAGTACGAGGAGTTAAGACAGAAACAAAACTTAGAGAGAATGTTAATGAAAATGTCCTCAGAGAACCGGGAGAAGCAAATCGAAGTCGTGAGCCCCGGTATCTTAACCCCCCTGGGGACTCAGGGTGCCTCGGAGAACGCCGATTCGAGGGTTAGCAAGCTCGTTACACCCATGGGAACCCCCATAGGTAGCCCTGATGGCGAGCCGCTAATCCTTTTAACGGACAGAGACGCCCCCTCCAAAAGGGAGAGCTCTCAGACCGAGGGCGCTCATTTTGAAAACAATCCCTCCCGTACCGATGACGAGCCGAGTAAATGAAGGGCGCGCCCTTAGGCGCGCGGGTACTTGTTATAAACAGATACATTAGCCCTTAGAGCTTTTACTCTCAATATCCCTAAAGTCTTCTAGCCAGGCTTTAACAAAGCTAAAAATGCTTTAATTTTCCAGCCCCAGGAATCTTTCCCAGCTAAAGACCAAGCCTTTTTTAAAAAATGCCAAAAGCGGCTGAGCCTAAAGGCTCCAGCCAGAAGCTAAGCCAAAGATGCCTTTAGCTAAACTTTCCAAGAAATTGTGTGCGCCTAAGGCATAAACCACAATCTCTTTTCTTTTTTAAAATTTTCCAGTGGGAAGCTTCAAGTGAAATCACTAGCAATATATCCTGGAACCTTTGACCCGCCCACTCTGGGACACGTGAGCATGGTGGAAAGAGGCCTGGCCATCTTTGACAAGCTGATCGTGGCTGTCGCCAAGAATCCGGATAAGCATACCCTGTTCACGGTGGAGGAGAGGATAGAGCTCTTAACTGAGAGCCTCCAGGCCCTCCCCTCAGAGAGAGTAACAATCGACCACTATGAAGGTCTCACCGTGGAATACGCCAGACAAAAAAAAGCCGTGGCCGTGCTCCGCGGGCTAAGGGCCACCTCGGACTTTGAGTACGAGTTCCAGATGGCCATGATGAACAGGCACCTGGAGCGGGACATTCACTCGGTCTACCTCATGGCCGACTACCAGTGGTTCTTCATAAGCTCCTCCACAGTAAAGGAGGCGGCGTCCCTGGGGGCCGACGTCTCGGATCTGGTGCCCAAAGCCGTGCTCGCCATGCTTAAGTCCAAATATCAGACTAACTCCCCCAAAAAACCCTGAAAACCCCTAAACAAAGATAATTCCCCTTAAAAAAACTTATGGCGCATAGGCCATAGGTGGAACACTCTCTTTTAACCGCTAATATTTTGGTGTCCCATGGAAATCAGAATCCACAAACAATTACACACACACCTCAAACCCCACCCCCAAAATGAGAAGGCCCTAGGCTTTGGCGACATCTACACGGATCATATATTCAAGATGGATTATTTCGAGGGCGCCTGGCAAAACGCCAGGATAGAGCCCTTCGCCTCCCTGATGCTCTCACCGGCCGCCATGGTGCTCCACTACAGCCAGACCATCTTCGAGGGCCTCAAGTGCTACAGGCACCCTGACGGGCGCCTGGCCCTCTTCAGGCCCCGGGACAATTTCAAGCGCTTCAACACCTCCGCCGCCCGCATGGCCATGCCTCTTTTAGATGAGGAGTTTCTCTTAAAAGGCCTCAAAGAGCTCCTCAAGCTGGACGGGAGCTGGACTCCCTCCCATCCGGGCTCATCTCTCTACATAAGGCCCACGGTCATAGCCACCGAGGAGCACCTGGGGGTGCGCCCCGCCAAGGAGTACCTCTTCTTCATAATCATGGGTCCGGTGGGTCCCTACTACAAGGAGGGCTTCGCACCCATAAAGATCTACGTGGAGAATTTCTACACCCGGGCGGCCCCCGGCGGCCTGGGTAGCATCAAGGCCGGAGCCAGCTACGCTGGATCCCTTTTGGCCACGGACATAGCCGCCAAGAAGGGCTATACCCAGCTGTTGTGGCTAGACGCCGTCTCCCACAAGTTTGTGGAGGAGGTGGGGAGCATGAACATGTTCTTCGTCATAGACGACACTATCCTCACGGCCCCCTTGACGGGCACTATACTTCCAGGCATTACCCGCGCGTCGGTCCTAACCGTGGCATCCGATCTGGGCTTGAAAACCGAGGAGAGGGCCCTGTCCATAGACGAGGTTCTAGAGGCCCAGAAAAACGGTCGCCTCCAGGAGATATTCGGCTCCGGCACGGCCGCGGTCATCTCCCCGGTGGGCCAGCTCTGCTACCATGACGATGTCTTCCCGATAGGTAACGGCGGCATTGGGAAGATTACCCAGAAGCTCTATGATGAGCTGGTGGGAGTCCAGTACGGCCTACTCCCGGATAAGAGGGGCTGGGTGGAGTTCCTGGACTAGCTCTTTAGGCCTGGAAGATTTACCCAAAATTTAAGCACAAGAAGCGCGGAGTAGCTCCGCGCTTCTTTTTGGCTTTGTCTCACAAAAGTCTAGCATGGTCTAAATTTTTGGAAAAAACGCACTAACTTAGCCAAGAGAATACCCATCCGAAATTACCTATTGCCCTTAAGCCAAGAGAGCCAAATAAAAGCAATAAATTACTTCACAAATTGCCAATAACTCTATCATTATATGGAAAAATGCAGCATAAAAATCCTCCACTCAGCCCAGGCCTCCCTAAGACTACCCTCTCTCCCCAACTTAGCCCAGCCGCCCCAAATTAGGTAAAAGGGCTAACACGCAAAGATTTCCCTTATTCCCTTTTTTGTCTTGATTATTTCCACATATTGCGATATATTTGCCAAAACTTGGCTTTTATGGTAGTTTTTTCTTCGATAAAATGGACAAAAAATAAGTTCAAATAGCTTTGCCAGACACTTGTATTATATAAATTATTATATTTTACATATAAATATATTTTAAAACTGATACTTACGGTTAATATCTCATAATTGGAGACATCCTTGGAACCCGTAGCTGAAATCTTTGTGCCTCCGCAAGCTCCCGAGGAGGGCCTACAAGCTGCCCCGCGCTCCTACCGCCTGGAGCTTCCCCTCTCCCGGGAGGACGCCCATGAGTTCGTGGCGAGGCTCCTGGGAAAGAAAGCGACCCTGGACCCCTTTCTCACAGAAACTGGAGTGGAGCTCATACTGGATTTTGGAAGTGGTGATGAGCTTACCGGCTTTAACCAAGGGGAGAGCGTCTTCTCCCTCGTAGGCGAGGCGCTAACTGAGACCTTGCGGCAAAAGAGCGAGGCCCCCAAGATCTCCTTCAAGTGGCTCCAAGAAGGCCTACCTCAGAGTTTCACCATGGGAAACTATCTGGGCCCCATAAGGCTCAAGCACCCTGGAACCGGCTCGGACGGAACCTTCAACTTTGGCCCGGTCATCTCTCTTCCCTCTCCTGTTTATCTTAGCCCCAGGAAACAGGCCGAGCTATCACTCGCGGTAATGGCCCTCCATGACTTCCTCAACCCTCCCCTGGGGGCCCCGGAGACCAAGGGCCAGGAAACCCTCATCCTCTCAGAGGGAACGCCCCTCATGCCACTAGTGGCCAGGAAGTTTGGATCAGGAGATTTGAGCTTCGCCTTTTCCCACAAGTCAACTGGAGAAAATCTGCGGAGCCTTCTGGATAATAACCCGGAGATTGACGGCATAACTCCCTACGAGTCGAGCCTTCCCGCCCTCATGAACCGCTACAAAGAGGACTTTCAAGACAAGTTCGCGCTTATTGTCGTGGCTATTTCCCCATATCTGGTGAACAGGCACATAAAGACCTTGGCTAGTTGGCTAAAAGTTACAGGTAGACTCGTTCTCCCTTCCATACTTGGCTCCCAGCAGACCGCCATGAACCAAAAGGCCGCCCTCAAGAGTGGACTCGTGCTTCTAGGATCCATCTATGAAAGCGATCAAGTGATGCTTACCTTCCAGAGACCCAAACCCCGTGACGTTCAGATCTGGGAGTGGGAACCAGGTGACTGGGTCAAGGAACTGAACGAAGAGGACAAGCTGATCCTCGAAAGGATAGCCGCCGGGAAAGGCACCTCTGTCTATGAGGATGCCGTAGACCATATGGAAAATGACATAGTCCTTGAGGAATTAGCAAACACGCTCGATATTGATGAGCTGGGGACGGATTTAATCCTTGAGAGTCAAGACACAACCGAAGAGCTTGAAAGCCAGGAACAAGCGGATGATGCGAACATAGAGCTTGTCATAAAGGAGAGCCTCACGGAAGGAAAAAGAAAGAGGGGAAGAAGGGCCAAAAAATCCAACATGGCCACAGACTATTCCGAGCCTTTAGTCGCGGGTGAGGAAACCGTGACGCTTCAAGCTGAGACTAAAATAAGCGAAGATTCTATGGAAGAGGCTCTCAGCCATGATCCAAGCAAAGAAAATGGAGAGGGCGTTAACGCTGATGGCGATAGTTCAGATTAGCCTAAAATACCTTAGCCGAGCCTCTAAAAAGACCATAAAACACTTATTACTTATAACTCTATGTTTCAAGCCTGCTTATAATTTATGAGGCGCTCAAGAAACATCCAAATGCCCCAATTAAATACAATTATTCCGCTTAGTTGCTCAATCAAGTTACAGCAATACGAATTTAATGTATCTAATAGACAAGATATTTCTTTTGCTATTTTGAATAAATTTTTTAAATATGCTTAGTCGTTAAAAAGTTTACGAAGATTTTAGCTTAATAAAGGAGCTTTTACCTACGGGAAAGCATAAAATCTTCTAAGCTTGCGCTCTTCTGAACGGATAGGACTACTTCCTCTTGTAAACCTGTGGAAGCGATAATTTCAGGTATGGACATCTTAGTCAGCATATTTTTTACTATTTTAAAGGTTAGCTCATCCCTGCCTTCTTTCCAGCCTTCTTTCCAGCCTTCTTTCCAGCCTTCTTCCCAGCCTTCTTGCATGTACAGTCGTTTGACGGCTTCTTCAGGTGAAACAAATTCCATAGTGAAATCCTTGGATAATTTTAGATCAATCTATTGAATTTTAGAATCGGTTTATTTACTGACTTCTGCTAACATAGACACACTCCTGGTGCTTTTGTGAATGTTAAGAGCAAAGTTATCTTATCTCCCACCAAAAAAAAAGGCAATTCGAGGAAGATTTTAGCCTAAGAAAAAAGCTTTTACCTAAGGGAAAGCATAAAATCTTCTAAGCTTGCGCTCTTCTGAATGGATAGGACTACTTCCTCTTGTAAACCTGTGGAAGCGATAATATCAGGTAT
>JAITJT010000270.1 GCA_031278795.1 Deltaproteobacteria bacterium
CCTAGATCTCAAAAGAAATTTTTAACTTTGTATACACGCATCTTTAATAAAATGTGAAATATTTAGCCTTGCGGAGTAATGTCAGGTGAGTGGGTATCGTAAAAACACACGGCCCTGATTAGCTTATAAAGTTCTATTCCACCGCGGCCCAGCCCCCCTTGGGAAGAACCTCGGCTAGGTAGCTGCCGCCCGGGTCGTCCGGGTTGTTGGGAAGCTTATTGCCGGAGAGGATGGTGCCGTCTAAGGTCACCTCCCTGAAGGCCCGGCCTAGTTTACTGGAGAGGTTGGTGGATTTGTCGGTCGCGACCGTGGTGACGGCGCGCGCGAAGACCTGGCCCTGGCCGAAGCCCAGGAAGGTCTGGTAGTCCGGGTGGAGCCCGGGGAGGCCGTATTTGCTGAGGACCATGGAGTAGGCGGCGGGTATCTGCTCGGAGGGGATGAGGACGCTGGGAAAGAGCATGCCCGTCCAGGTGCCGGCGGACATGCGCACTATCTCGTGATCCGGGGTGTTTAGGGAGTTGGTGAGCCAGACCGTGTTGGGCAGGTAGTTTTTGGCCATGCGCCTGATGGCGGCGGAGGGCCCGGGGTTGGTCCAGAGGATCACAAAGCTAGGATCCGTGAGCTCGGTCGTGAGCTGTTTCCAGTTGCTGAAATCAGTGGAAAGCGGTATGAGATCCAGTTCCAGCTCGAAGCTTCTGGATTTGGCCCTGGCCAGGGCGCTTAAGGTCTCGCTCCCCGGGAGCCCGGAGGTGTAGATGAAATATATCTTCTGGCCGGGTTGAATGTGTTTTTTGATGTGCTTGAAGAGCATGTCCAGCTCGGCCGGGGCGGCCGGAAGGAGGCCCACCGGGTCGTCGTCCCTCTCAGCGTAGAGCTTGGGGTCGTCCGTCCAGGGCCCGAACCAGGGAATGGCTATGCGCCTGAAATACTCCGCCGTCTCGGAGGCCCGGCTGTTGGCGGCCCCTCCCACCACCAGGTCCGGCTGGCCCTGGATAACCAGGGCATCCAGTTTTTTCCCGAAATCCGCGCTGGTGTCGTCCATGTCCAGGCTCTGCATCTGGATCTCCCTCTGGGAGATCCCGCCGTTGGCGTTGAGGAAGGTGGAGAGGGCTTTTATGCCGTAGAGGGTCTCAAAGGTGATGGACTGGGCCCCCACCGGAGACGACCAACTAATGATATTGATGGGTTGGCCCTGGGCCCAAAGCCTCGGAGCCGTACTTAGGCCAAGGAAGGCCAGGGCCGCCAAGAGAAGGACAAGCCTTTCCAAAAGACCAAAGGATAGAAGGCAGTGGTGGCGTTTCTGATATTCCAAGGCAGTATCCCCCTGGCTGCGGGCGTTATGGAAATCTATAGCGATTATAGATGACTCTCTAACATAAATCAAAGAAGCTCCCAACTTTTGTTGGAAAAAGAGCAAATAGCTTAGAAACAGGGCTGGAAAAATCACCAATGAGGCGGAAAAGCCCTTAAATAATGCGAAAAAAAGCCCATATATGACCGTAAAGGCTGAAATAAAGCTAGAAAAATCTAGAATCAATGGAAAAACAACTAAAAATTAGGTAAAATCTCAAGATCTTTCACCCTCCAAAGACAACAAATATGTAGATATAAACAGAAATCACTAAATAAATAAGTATCGTTAGAATCTGGCGACTAGCCTATGAAAAAAAAGCTTGACTTTAAGAGATTAGTTAGAATTCTGGACCTATTAGAATATAACGAAAATAAATTATAGGAAACAAGTTGAAATTATGATATGCTATTGGTAAAATTTGACTAGCATAGAGATATACTGGCTTCCGGGCCCGCCTTTCCTCTTGATCTTAGCTTTAAACCCTAAAAATCCAAAGCTCTTAGGCTCTCTTTCTAGCCTTGCCCCTTGGCCCCGGTATCCGTAAAATCCCCTTGTGCCACTATAATCCTTATAAATCATAGTCAAAAGTGAAAAATTTTTTTTATGATCGCCTGGATTGCGCGTCCAGATGCCCTGATAGCGGCCAGGGGCCTTAATATCCGCGAAAAAAACCGCAAAAAAAATCCCAAAAAAAAGTGAATTCCATATGTTAAGCCCCCTCCGCGTACGCGGATAAGGGCTATCTTTCATGAGGTTTTATGAATCTTGATGAACTTTATTCAAAGGTAAAAGAGAAGGCCCAGGATTTGACTTTCTCCAAGGCCCAGGTTGACGCCCTTATTCTGCTTGACATCCAGGGCGAGGACCCCAGGAAGTGGCTGGTTACTTTCAAGGATCAAAGGGCCTCAATCGATGAGTTCCAGGGAGAGACTCCCGACGTGGTGGTGAGCGCCACGGGGAAGACCATTCTTTCCATAGCCCAGCGCACGCTCAAGCCCACCATGGCCTTCCTCACGGGACGCCTGAAAATCAAGGGAGATAAATCCCTGCTCACCCAGCTCTCCCAGATCTGGCCGGACTAAAAGTGAAAAGCTAAATTTTTAAAAAGCCCCAAAAAAAATTTCTGAGCCCCCAAAACATAAAAAACGCACAATCAAAAGATTAATCATCTTAAAATCAATCTATTAGTCTCAATTTGTGAAGTGATTTCTCACTAAAATCTGTTCTGCTTTCACATTACACATTAGCTATGTATCTTGTTTTTTAGATTTAATTGCATTAATCTATACTAAGAAGAGTTTTCTTGCCCCCAAAGCTACTCTAAAATGCTTACAACTTTTGATTAAAAGATCTGTTTATGGCTAACAAATAAAAGGCGAAATAATTTCTTTTAGAATCATTCTAGATATTGAGCTGAATAAGCCTCAGTCCACTGAACAGGGTATACTTGAAATAAATTAAATATAATAAGAAAAAACTACTTGACAACAATAGCTTAAAACGTCTAAATTATTATTCGATTAAGAAATTAAAGCGGATCGAACAAGTTAAAGACAAGTTGAATACGTGTTAGGGAAACGTTCGAGACAAGTTTTGAACTTAGTTAACCGCTGATTTCCACATTTATAGAAAAGAGGTGTTTCCATATGACTGAGAACTCGTTGAAACTGCTCCGAGAACAACTTCTCCTAAGCAAGGCTGAGTTGGCCCGGAAAGCAGGCGTTTCACCCATGACAATCGATCGAATCGAGAATGGGGAAAAGTGCCGGATGGAGACCAAGCGCAAGATTATTCTTGCCCTGGGGTACTCCCTAGAGGACAAGGACAAAATATTTTCCGACCTCTAATGGGCGTACCTCAATGTTTTCGCCCCCGAAAGGGTCCGGTCATGCTCCCCGGCGGTCTTTCGGCATTTTTCGTCAAACTCCCCCAAAAAAACAAAACTGGCGTCTGTTACATTGGTCTCATGCCGGAGATTATTGGACAGACGCCAACAACCAATTTCCCTGTACTGAATTGTTAAAGTAAGCTATAATCAGGCGCGGTTCTACGGCCTATGGGCCTCGGAGCCCTTACCAAAGCTCTTTTCTTTGGTGAAAATCTCGCCTTTTTAAGCTTTTTCCCCCTTACCTTTCGGCCCAATCCGCAAGGTAAGTCTTAAGCCTCTCAAATGGCGGCCTTTCGGCCCAATCCGAAGGGCTTCCTGCGGCCTACCCAAAAGGCCGAGGGGCCTTTGTTTAGGCCGTGTTTCCTAAGGTAAGCATAGCCATGCCCGTGGTGTATCCTTAAGAGCTCCCAAGGGACTCCCAAACCTTTGGCCTCTTTGCTTCTTAACATGTTTTTTTCCCTCAAATTCGGGCCTCAGGGCCTTTCTCCCTGGAGGATTGTGGGTCAGTGTCTGTAATCGGCTTTGACATAGGGACTTTTGCCGCCAAGGGATTGCTCCTCAACCTGAAGGGGAAGGGCCGCACCACCACCGTGACCCTCATGGGCCTGGGCATTGCCCAGCTGCCCGCGGGAGTCATGACCCAGTGGGAGGACCAGCCCGTCCCGGCCAGGAACGCCATGGCCAACGCCATGAAGACCATCTCCAAGGTCTCCAAGCTCACCGGAGGGAAGTTCGCCGCCCTGTCCTTAAGCGGCGACACTATGATTATCAAGAAGATAAACATGCCCATAACCTCCCAAAAGGAGCTGCGCGGCTCCTTGGCCTTGGAGGCTGAACAGTACATCCCCTATCCCATAAATGAGGTCATCATAGACGGGCACATCCTCAACACCGATGACCGCACCGGACAGATGTCGGTCCTTCTGGTGGCGGCCAGAAAGGACGTGGTCTATAATTATATCCAGGCCCTGGCCATCACCAAGACCTTGAAACCCGCGGTCATTGACGTGGACGCCCTGGCCCTCTTCAACGCCTATGACTTCATCTACCCGGACAGCCGGGAGAATGTCATCCTCATAGACATAGGGGCCAATCTCCTCCACATCACCATCCTCTACGAGGGAGTGCCCCACACCATCAAGGAGGAGGGCATAGGTGGCCAGAGGGTGACCGACGACATCGAGGACGCCTTCGGGGTGACCCCGGACGAGGCCGAGGCTATCAAGCTGGGCTCTCTACCCGTCTCCAACCCCTATGAGGTGGCCGAGATCATAGACCGCATCGTCTCCAACTGGGAGGCGGCCATAGAACGGGCCCTGGAGAGCATTCGCTCCGAGATACCCGAGTACAAGCCCTCCAAGATCTTCCTGGCCGGCGGCTCGGCCCTCTTTCAAGGGCTCCCGGAGGAGTTCAGCAAGCGTTTCCAGATACCCGCCGAGCTATTCAATCCACTCACCAGCGTGAAGTACAACTCCAAGAAATTTGATCCAGCCTACCTCAACTATATCGGCCCCCAGATGGCCGTGAGTTTCGGGCTGGCCATCAGAAAGGCGGAAACCCTATGATGATCAAGATCAACCTTCTGCCCCTGGAGTCCTTCAAGCAGACCCAGACCGGCCAGCTCTCGGTTACCATCTTCGCCTTTGTCGTATTGGCCTTGGGTATCGCCCTCTATCTATTCAAGGCCTTCATCATGGACGCCGAGATATCCAAGCTAGAGACCCAGAAGACCACTCTCAACTCAGAGCTCACCAAGCTCAAGACCTCCTCCACCGAGGCCCTGAAGCAGACCACGGAGTTTGTGACCCAGTTCCGCCAGGTCTCCTCCATCTCGGAGCTGGAGGAGAGGCGCCGGGATCAAACCAGGCTCTTCAACTCCCTGGCCAAGGAGGTAATTAACCAGGCCTCTTGGCTAATCTCCATCTCCCACCAGAACAAGCTCTTAACCATGAGGGGGATGGCCATAGACCTCCAGGTGGTGGCTGACTTCCACCTACGCCTGGAGCAGAACCCCTTCCTCTCCAACGTGAAGCTGGTGCGCTCGGAGGAGACCAGTATAAACAACGTTCCGCTTTTCACCTTTGATTTTGTGGCCGAGACCCATTTCGAGGCCCCCACCCTCCTTAAAGACGGCTTGGAAACCATAGACCTTCCGCCCCAGGAACAGCTGGTGAAGCTGGTTAACGCTGCGGCACCGGATCTAGCCAAGACCATGCAGAAGGAGGAGGCCGGGAAGGCTACTCTCTAGTAATTTTTCCCGCATCTCAGGCAAAAAGTGCCTTTAAGCTAAAAGAAATTGCCTTTAGTGTAAAAGAAAAGCCTTTAGGGTAGTGGAAATTGCCTTTAGATTAGTGGAAAAAGCTTTAATATAAGCTCACTATTTAGTTTTTTTTTAGTGCTCAATACATACATTAATATGCATTAACCACAGAGGTATTTATGGCCAAAGCCCAGACCAAAAAAGCCGACAGTGGTGATTTCTTCACCAAGATATCCAAGCTCAAATCGGGCCAGAAACTGGGAATCCTGATAGGCTCGGCAGTGGCCATCATAGTGGCCTTCTACATGCTCTACTTCCAGCCATACACGGATCAAAAGACGGCCTTAAACTCCGAGATAGCCACCCTCAACACCAACATCTCCACGGAACAGACCAACGTCAATAAGCACAAGCCCATTGCCAAGTACGTCTCGCCTGTCGCGGATATGTACCTCTACCTCAAGAGCTTCTTCACCACGGAAAACGAGATACCCAGGCTCATGCAGATAATCTCGGATCTAGGCGCCCAGGCCGGCATAAAGGTGATCCTCTTCGCCCCGGGCTCCAAGGGGGCGCTCCTCAACCCGGAGTACGCCGAGATCCCCTTCTCCATGAACCTCCAGGGCCCCTTCCTCAATGTCCTTAAATTCCTCTACACCTTAAGCCAGATGGAGAGGATAATAAATATCAAGACCATCAGCATGGACAATCCCGTCCTGGGCGACAACCTCCAGATTCACCTGAGCGTCAAGTGCGACGGTAGCACTTACCGCTCCTTAACCGAGGAAGAGGTGAAGACGGTCAGCGACCCGAAAAACGCCAAGAAGTAATAAATTTTGACTTATGTAGTTCTCTTATTTTTTGAATTCCTTACCCCGCCGCCAGCGGGCGGCGGGTGTGCCTAGCCAGGGCTAAGTTAGAACGCATTCAAGTGGTAGCCATGTCATTTTTAGCCAAATTTCATAGACAAATAGAGCAGGGCCTCCTCGTGATGGCGCTGTGCGCTTTTATGACAGCTCCACCCCAAGATGCCCAGGCGCAAACGGTCCCGCCGCCTCAAGAGCCGGTGGTCGCCCAGCCCCTGTACCAGCCCCAGGCGACGGATCCCAATGTCCAGACCCCGCTTGCGCCTCCCCAAGCCCCGGCCCAAACCCCGGCGATGCCTCCGGCCCAGGCGGGCGCTAATGTTCAGCCGGTGGCCTTAGATCCTGCTTCCCAAGCCCAACTCCAGTCCCAGCAGCTTCCAAGCTACACCCCGCCGCCGCCTTCCCAAGGCGCGGTGCAAGGCGCCCCCCAGGGCGGTGGCTATACCCTGCCCACACCCATGCCCGCCGCACCCGAGGCCCAACCTGGAGCCCCAGCTGGGGCCCAGCCCCCGGCGGTGCCTACCTACGCCGTGCCCACGGCCATTCAGGGCGCGACCCCAACTGAGGCCCAGCCCGGGGCCACTCCGCTTCCCACTAACGCAGCCCCACAGGCCCCACAGGCCCCTCAGCCTGGGACTGACGTCCAGCAACAGCCCACAGTAGATGCCAATGGCGAGCTCCAGTATCCCCCCCAGGTGCTGGTGGCGGACCCTGACAGCGCCGTGAGCCCCCCGGGAACGCCTGGCTCTTTGGCCCCCGTTAGCCCCGCGGCCCTAGGCGCGGACACGGATCTTATCCTTCCGGCCCCCAAGGTGCCGGAAGACCCGGAGGCGGCACCGGTCTATCAGGAAATGGACAAGTGGCACAGTAAACTCCTGGCGGCCTATAATTTGAATCTCAACACCCTTCCGGACCCCTTCATGCCCATAGAGACGGTCATGCGTCCAGCCAACACGGAGGTCGCCAAGAAAGAGCCCGACAAACGCCTGCCTATGATTCAGCGCCTGTCGCTCAACAGTTTCACCCTCACCGCGATCGTCGTGCACCCCAATCCCGCCAACAGCACCGCCCTGGTGGACAGTGGCGGCGTGGGCTACCTCATACGCCAAGGCACCAAGATTGGCCCCAACAACGGTGTTGTGAGGGAGATAACGGACAGCAAGGTCGTGATAGAGGAGCCCGAGGTCAACTACAAGGGCGACAAGCGGGTGAGATACACCGAGCTCAAGCTCAATCCCATAGACTCGGGGCTTCCCGAGGAGGGCTTCCTGGACGACTCCGCCTGATACAAGCGAGTGTAGGACTAAATTAGGCTATAACGGATGAGCGCCCTGGATTCTGGATTTAAATTTTGGGTGAACCTTTTCCAATGTGCATTCACCTTATATAGCTCTCGCTTGTTTAGCTCTCGCTTGTTTAGCTCTCGCTTGTTTAGCTCTCGCTTGTTCGCGCGCATTAGTTTTTAGAAAAAAACTCGCGCACCATAGCGTATCTTAAAATTATTTTTGTCCTTGTTTGGACTGTCTTTTGTTAAATTTATATTTTTAGTTTGTTTTAAAAAAACATTTTTCTTAGGTAAAGCTAACAAACGACAGAAGCTAAACTTAAGGCATGAGTTGGTAGGCGTAAAAAGAATTAAAATTTAAACGCTACCGTGTCACAAATTCATGTTAACAATATGATTTTTATGCCAAAGGCAAATATATTTTTCATTTGCCTTGTGGGATATTTTTCACCAATTAATCAGGAATTATACTTATATTATTTGGCAAAAGCGCTTGTTAAAGCCATTATTACAGTAACTTATAAATAACTTGAGCTTTAGTTAAAGTGTTTTGTCTTAAAATTTTTTTTAAGAACCACTTGAAGGAGGCACCAGTATATGTCAAAATCAGTAGTAAGGATTGTTATGGCACTTGTTTTTTTCACGACTCTTTCACTGGTTCTCCACACACAACTAAGTGCCCAAAACGATCCTAAGCCAGGCGACGAGTTAATCATTCCACCGCCAGCACCCGGGGCGACACCTCTTGCGCCTTCCACTCCAGGGCTTCCACCCGCGACTCCCGCTTCACCAAAAGTAACGAGTTTCGCGGACGATACCGTGGATATGGATGGTCAAGTGGATCCGACTAATCTGGAAAAATATCCACTCCAGGATCTTAGTCTCTCCGCCATAGTGGTGAAAAGCGATCCTGAGTACAACATAGCCCTTCTTGAAGTTGGAGGAATCGGCTACAGCGTGCGCAAGGGCGCCAAGGTGGGATCCGGAAACGGTATAGTCCGCGAGATAACCGAATCCAACGTGATTATCGAAGAGCTTAGCAAAGACGGGGCCCCCACGGGCAAAATGGTAACATTGAGCTTCAACAACTAACACACTTCACTTTTTTCTCCTGTTCAAGAGGTTTCAGGCGCGTCAAAATAAATCGCATTTTGGCGCCCTGAAACTTTCACTACCAAAGGTACCTTAAAATCACGCTTTTAGATTTGAACATTCAGCTCTTTTTTTTCTCACTATTTTAATTCCAAAATGCCTTAATAATCACGAAAGAAAAAAAGTTATTACGTCCTTGTCTTTGTCCACACAAGCTTTTGTAAAGTTTTTTAATATCTTTTGTAATATCTTTTTTCATAAATCTCATTAAAAATTTACTTTCCCTCTAGCATAAATTTTTTCCTAATTCTTTAATTTTTCCCAAAACTTTTTAATCTTCTTCTTTTTATTATCAAAATAAGCCCTCTACTTTCGTAAATATTTAAATACCTAAACTTTTTAAATTACCACTTAAAAGCCCTAAAGATATTGGTCTCCAAATTGTTCCACACTATGAATAGCTTTTGAAAGGAGATTTATAGAAAAATAAATAAAAAAATATTATCTTTTCATTGTGTTGAAGTTTTACGCGCTTACGGGCCTTTCTAAAGATTTTTGATGGCCCCGGGCCTCAAAACCGGCCGCCAAGTACTATTTTGGGAAATAATTAACCCGTGCCACAGGGGAAATAGCTTTTTCCCAAAAAGTCTATATATCATTGCCACTGAAATATAGACTTTAATATATGGTGGTTGGGAGTCTTAATGACTCGTATTTAATTAGGTGAAAGTTTTAAGATTTATGCTTATTTTAGGCTTATATAATTTTTTTGGGAACTTATAGGTAAGTATCAGATTAAACAAAGCTCAGACATAATCGAAGAAATAGACATCTGTCTAATTTTCTTAAAGTACTATCTCGCTTCTGCCGATTAATTTATAGAGAGCTTCTAAGCTTATTTAAGGGATGAAGCCCAGATTGCTACTTAAAGATTCGAAAGTGATCTAGAGTGATCAGTTCTGATGATTACCCTTCAGGAGACTGCCATGAGAACCAGCCCTAATATATTTCTCAGGCCTATTGTGCCGTTAATAATTTTGTTCGCCTCCGTGTTCATGCTATCCGGAGGCCTGGCTTACGCCCAGACCTTCGCGCCCCCGGCTGACCCCTCCAGGCCCGCGACGCCCCAGGCCGCCCAGGCCCAGGCCCAGGGTCAGGCCGCTCCCCGGGCGGGAGGCGCCTTGGCGGGATTGGGCCTGGGTGACGAGAAGGTATACACGGGAGAGCGCATAAGCCTCGATTTTCAAAACGCTGACATCCACAACATACTCCGCCTCATAGGCGAGGTCTCCGGCAAGAACGTCGTGGTATCCGACGCCGTTAGTGGAAAGGTCACCCTTAAACTGAGAAACGTCCCTTGGGATCAGGCTCTGGACATTGTCTTGGCGTCTAAGAACCTAGATTTCGAGGAAGTCGGAAACGTCCTCCGCATTGACACCAAGGACAACATCCGCCGGGCTACCCCGGATTACTCGGACCCCACCATTAGGGTGACTTTGGACAAGTGGACCTATACCCCCAAATACTCCTCAGTCACCACGCTGGCAGCTGAATTGGAGAAGGCCAAGAGCCCCAGGGGAACCGTCAGGGTCATCGGAAACGACATCTACGTGGAGGACGACGTAGATACCCTCAAGGCTATCAGGCTACTTGCCGTGCGCAATGACCGGGTCACCAAGCAGATACTCATAGAGGCCCGTATAGTGGAGGCCACGGCCCTGTTCCAGCAGTCCCTGGGCGTGCGCTGGGGCGGTGGCTATGACCGTTTCGGAAACTTCAGCAACCATACCGAGGCCATGGATCTGGTGGGCACCGATCTCACCGAGGGCGACTACTCCCCTGGTGAGGCCTTTGGGGCTTTTAGCGTGGGAAACGGGAGCGGCATCGCCTTGGGCATGGGATTCCTCAACCGGGCCGGAACGCTTTTGCTAAACGCCGAGCTCTCGGCGGCTGAGACCGTGGGCCAGACCAAGATCATCTCCGCCCCACGCATAATGGCCGCAAACGACCAGCAGGTCTATATCAAGCAGGGCCAGCAGATCCCCTATAAGTCCGGCGGCGGCCTGGGCACCAACACCTCCACCGAGTTCAAGGACGCGGTCATGGAGCTGAGGGTCACCCCCCACATAGAGGAAAACGGCGAGATAGTGACCCTAGATATCACGCTCACCAAGGACTCACCCGGCGAGAGGTATGGGGCCTCAGATGAGCCCTCCATAAACAAGAGGGAAGCCTACACCAAGCTCATGGTTAAAAATGGCGAGACCGTGGTAATCGGTGGTATAATAACAGATGACCAGAGCGTGGGCGGCACCCGGGTTCCCGGACTACACGCCATTCCGCTCTTGGGGTGGCTCTTTGAAGAGAAAAATATCTCCAACTCCAAGACCGAGCTACTAATCTTCATAACAGCCTCCATAATTCCCATCAACATTTGACAATCGACTGTTTTTTCTCCAAAAGAGTCTCAAACTAAGGAAAATATTCCGTAGTTTTGGGGCTCTTTTTTTGTGGTTGTCTTAAGAGCTTAAGTACTACTTCAAGGGGGAAGCGCCACCATGGGCTTTTATTCGTCGCTTAGGTTTCCAGGCGCTAAAAGCCCTCTTGCGCCTTTCAATAAAGACACTATGGTAGATAGAAGCGTCCATATTTCCAAAAAATCGAACTCAATCGTTTTACAATTAGGCAACCGCTTGATAGACGCTTATCTTTCCGGATTTTCCAAAACGCACTTGTATATATCTAGTCTCACTATTAGAGGCAAAGTTAGCGTCTTTACAAAAATTCTCTAATCTACGGCGCTTCCAACAAGGGAAAGGTCGCAGAAATTTTAGTGCTAAGCGATCCCAATATGTATCCTAGCTTAAGCAACATGGAGAAAATGAATTTTTAGCAAAAACCAATTATATCCAAGAGTTTTAAGGTGCTATTTTGCTCTTTTTTGAAATTGTTTTTCAGTCGTATCAGCGGATTTAAAAACAAATCCTACTTAGAGGTACATGACTTACCGCCCCTCTAAAACTAAATTTAGAATTTAGAGCATTTTTAAAGGGCCGCCTCATCAAGCCCTCTACCAAAGGCGCTAGATTGCG
Source organism: Deltaproteobacteria bacterium (assembly GCA_031278795.1). The sequence continues at coordinate 11,838 of JAITJT010000270.1, forward strand.
GCCTCGAGTAAGCCCGTCAGCTTGAGCCTTAAATATTTCTGTTTTTAGGTCATAAACCCTAAAAGGGCGCGTCTTTTAGGGACGGATTAGGAAAAAGGCCCCAAAAGCCTCTCCGTATTGGGCACCCTGGGAAAGAGGGATAATTTTCTTGACAAAGAGCCGATTTTTGGTAAAATGACAACATACGGGCCTTGCCGCTCTGAACCAGGTGCTTAAAAATAAGCTAAAAATCTGGCCAGGCCCTCGGCTCGAAAGTTCAATCTCCACCTGCCCCTTCGTGGAGTTTTGGCTTTTAAAGGCGTGTAGCTCAGGGGGAGAGCACTACCTTGACACGGTAGTGGTCAAGAGTTCAAATCTCTTCACGCCTACCATTAGCTTTCTTTTTCTATATACCTCAAAAGCCTTAGACCCTCACTTTCAAGGGTTTAAGGCTTTTTATTTTGCGCTGCTTACGCCAAGCGCCAGGCTACCACTTTTTTT
>JAITJT010000113.1 GCA_031278795.1 Deltaproteobacteria bacterium
ATGTCAAGATGTCAACATGGAAATTGGAGATTGGAGATTGGAGATTGGAGATTGAAGATTGAAGATTGAAGATTGAAGATGAGAGATTGAAGATTGATAACAATTGATGAGAATTGAGAAGTTTCGGATGTCAGATTGAATCTTTGATTAACTGATTGATTGATGATTTATTTATTTATTCATTTATTTATTTGTTTGTTTGTTTGTTTGCTTGTTTGTTTGTTTGTTTGTTTGTTTGTTTATTTGTTTATTTGTTTGTTTGTTTATTTGTTTCTTTGCTTGTTTGTTTGATTGATTAATTGTTTATTTGATTGATTGATTGATTGATTGTTTATTTGATTGATTATTTTTGAATAAAAAAAGTGTGCCGCAATTATTCATCTCTTTGTGCCTTATAAGCGCAAAATGCTTTAACGCGACATAATCTTTATTATTGTTCTCTTTTTGGAAGAGCTTATACTTTTTCCTTAACCGGCTTAAATAAAATCGCTCCCTCGCCATCAATCACCAGTTTTCCGTCCTGGTTCACAATGGTCGTCTTCAAGGTAACCTTTGGCGTGCGACTATCTAGAGTCACCACCTCGACTCGTACTTTTATGCTGTCACCTAGGAAAACCGGGGATTTGAACTCTACGTTTTGGTAAAGATAGATGGAACCCGGCCCGGGCAAAACGGTCCCAAAGATAGTCCCCACAAAACTCAAGGGAAGAAGGCCGTGGGCTATTCTCTTCTTAAATAGCGTGCCTAAGGCATAGTCCTCATCCATGTGTATGGGATTGAAATCTCCGGTCATGGTGGCAAATGATTCTATCAATTCGCCCGTTATATTGACCGAGAGCTCGTGGTAATCGCCTATCTGGATATCTTGGTAACTTTTCGGGGGCGCCTCTATCCTTCTCGCGGAGCTAGGATCGGTCGCCTTATGCTCGTTACCATTTGCTTTAGTTTTCTCGTTTTCCAGTTTAGATTTTAGCATTTTGATATTCACTTATTTTTGGTTCTTGGTTAACTTGTTTTTCTTCACATTTTTCCGCGTTTTAGTTGAAAAGCTATGCATGTTAGGCCGTCCGCATGTAAGCAAATGATTTATCCTTAGCTACTCTAGCTTCTTTAGCGTCTTTTTTAAAATTATCTTTCTAGCTTGAATGCCGCGAATATTTCTAAGCTTCTTTATCCACCCTAGGATTTTATAAGTATAAAGACAGCAAGCGACCCTTTAAGCTGATCGAGTAGGAGGATATAGCGCTCGTCACCCCGGCTGATTATGAGGCTGTCTCCGGCCTCCATGGTCCGGGTGTGGCGGGTGTCCGAGTCCAGGTGCTGAACCCGCACCTGGGCCACCTTGTCCAGGCTGTCTATCTCCAGAATCGACAAACGCACCTGGCCGTCCAGGATGAGTTTAGACTCCTCCGAGCGCATGGAGATACGGCTTAGGTCCTGGGGATCTAGGTTGTCCTTGGCAATGGAATCCGTGTTCGGCGGGGCGTTTTCCGGGATAAGGAGATCCGGACCCCGTGGGGCGCCCGAGCCGGCCGCGGCCATGGCGAGATCTCCCTCCTCTGGGGAGTTTGGGGCGGACGCAACTGGAGCTTGTTCGGGGCTGACACTTTCCGGAGATAGAGCGGGCGCTACAGCGCCCGCGTCTGGGGAAGCGTTAGAAGAAGCGTCCGTTTTAGCTTCAGCTGTGGTGGCTGAGGCGGGCGCATTTTGGCCTTTAAGTGCCTTAATCTCGTCGGATTGCAGCTTTAGCTGCTCTTTAAGGGAGCTTATTTGGGCCGCCATCCTCACCCGCTCCTCTTCATAGCGGGCAATCCTGGCCTTGGCCGTCTGGCGTCCGTTGTCAAAGCTGAAATAGTAAACCAGGCCGCAGAGGATAAATAGAGCAAGGAGGCGCCAGAGCCTGTCGAATCTGGGGTTTTCCCAACCCATCAGAGGATTAAGCCCAGGGCTATCCTGGTAATGAACTCGGCCGTGGCACTGTCGCTTGCGGGTTTGAGGAGGCAGTCGTCCACGCCGTTACCCGGGGCCATCACCAGCGGGAGCTTGTCCTCTGAGGCGGTGCAGACCACGAAATAGCAGGGCGTGAATTTCTGGTTGTATTTGAGTTCCTTGCAGAAGTCCACCCCGGTCTTGCCGTCCTCCAGGGTGTAGTCCGAGAGCACTATGCGGGGCTTCTCCTTTAAGGTAAGAGGCACCGCCTCCTCTATGCTTGTGGCGGTGACCACCACGAAATTGAAGTCCTCCAGGAGCTTCTTTAGGATCTCCCTTTGGTAGCCGGAGTCCGATAGCACGAGGATCTTCCTTGGCTGGGTGCTGACAGGGGTGGTGAGGAGATAGTTCACCAGCTTCTGGGCGCTGTTTAGCTGGATTTTTAATTTTCCCAGCCTCTGGCCCTGGTCCTGGAGCTCCTGCTCCAGGGACTGGGTGTCCTCACCGGTGCGCGTCCGCGAGGGCCCGGAGTGGGCCCTTTGCAGGGTGTTTATGAAAAGCGTCTTGGTGGTGTCTTGGAGGAGGAAACCCTTGACGCCCTCGTTGAAGGCCAGAACCACGTTTTCCCTATCAGCCGGTTCCACGGAGTCTATGAAGATGAAGGAGGTGTTGGGATACTCGTCGGTTACCGCCTGCATGACCTTCACGCTCTGCTCATCCTCGTGGTTATAGTCCATAACCACGATATCCGGCTTCTGTTTGAGGATGGCCTGGGTAATCCTGGTGATGGGAAGGGCATCTTCCTCGCCCTCCACCGGGGCCTTGGGGGTGAGTACTTGATATTTTTCCCCTTCCAGAAAGCCTTTCAGCTTCTCGATGAGGGTTTGGTCTTGTATCTGAAAAAAGATTGTTGCGCTCATTAGAGGAACTTTTTTTGAAATGTGTTGGGGATGTATGGGTCTTGGGTTAAGGACTCAGTGGGGGCTTAAGCGTTTAAAGGATTTTAAATTAAGCGCTTAAAACTCTTCCGCTGAAACGCTCTATAGCGGAAGGGATAAAATTTCCAAGGTCTTTCATTAAACAGCCTAAAACAATTCATTCTAGATATGTCTTTACAGACACGTCCCTTGCTATATATAAGGCCTAGCTATTTATATAAGGCCTAGCCTGCCTCTAAATTTTCACTCAACAGCTAGGTTTTCGTACTCGACCACGTTGTAGAGTTTCTTCAACTGGTTCTCACAGAAGCGGTTCACCTCTTCTAGGGAGTGGGTGGTGGAGAACATGACCTTGAGCTTCTCGGTGGCCAGGCCCTTTTCTATCTTCTCGAGGCTGGGGACGGTGTCGATTAGATCGCCCACCAAGGCTAGCCTTTTTACTATGAGATAGGCTACCAGAGAGGTCTCCTGGAAGGAGGGGCCTATTTGGAACATGGACTGGTAGATGCGCATGCCCTTGGTGATTAGCTTGGAGAAGTACAATATGGTTCCCAAGGGAGAGAGGTGGAAGTTGCCGTCCTCAGGCTCCTGGGAGGCCTTGTCCTTCTGCTCGGTGCGCTTGTAGCGGGCGAGCTCGGCCAAGAGATCCGGGTCGCTCACCTCGTAGCCCCGGCCGGCCCTAATCTCGGATATGCCCTGCTCCATGTTCTTGACGGCGTCAAGGAGAAGATCTATTACGTCTTGGTCCACCTTCAGCTCTTTTTCGCGCACCTGATCCAAGACTGTCTCCACCTCGTGGACAAAGGTGCCCACGTTGGTGAAACCCGTCATGATGAAGTTTCCCTTGATGGAGTGGAAGTGCCTGAATATGGTGTTGACCCTACGGATGTTCTCGGGATCCTTTTCCAGCTGGAAGATCTCCTCGTTAAGATCGTTTAGGATGTTTATTATCTCAACGTAGAACTCCTCGGCCATAGCCTCGTCCATGGTGCCTTCCTGGGGCTTTCCGGTGGCCGGGGCCTTGGAGGGTGCCGAGGCGTCTCCAGGAGACGCCTCGGTCTGGGCCTCCTTGGTGTCTTTAGTCTCAGTGGGCTCATCGTCTTCGATATCCTCGATGCTGGAGTGGTCCATGAAGCTGCCGTCGGTCGCTTCCATGATGCGGCCGGTGGAGAGGGCGATGAGGTCGAAGGGGTCCAGGACCATTCCCAGCTGGCTTCCGCCCAGGATGGTGGTGCCGGCTACGCCCCGCACGGAAAATATCTCCGGAAGCGGTATGAGCACCAGCTTCTGGGGCCTGATGAACTCCGAGACCTTGAGGGCTATGCGTCCATTTTTGGCGTCAATGATTATGACCGGAAGGTAGTCCTTGAACTCTGATGAGGCTAGGGGCGTTCCGGTTAAGAGGCCCCTTAGGTCATGGAGAGGCACTATGGTTCCCAGATAGGTGATACTCTCGGTGCGCTCCATGGTGGTGTGCACGTCTGAGACGTTGAAGGACTGGGTGGCCACTACGTTTCCGATGGGAACCGCGTAATAGCTCTCCCCTGAGCGGATTATGAGGGCGTCCGTTATGTTGACCGCTGATAGCTGGGGGATCTTGTAGGTGAAGGTGGTGCCCTTACCGGGAACCGTATCCACTATTATCTCACCACCTAGGTTCTCCACCGTGCTCTTGACCACGTCCATGCCCACGCCACGGCCGGATATCTCAGTGGCCTCAGAGGCCGTGGAGAAGCCCGGGAGCATGATGAGGTTCCAGACCTCCTGCTTGGAGATGGCGTGCGCGGCCGATGCCGGCAGAAAGCCCTTCTCCACCGCCACCTGGCGAATGCGGTTCTCGTCGAGACCGTGGCCGTCGTCGGCTACGGATACGTAGGTGAAACCCTCTTTCTTGTAGGCGGTTAGGGTAAGTTGGCCCGTGGGGGATTTACCGGCGTGCTTGCGCTCCAGAGGGTCTTCCAGGCCGTGGTCCACGGCGTTTCGGATCTGGTGGGCCAGAGGCTCGTAGAGCCTCTCGGCCACGGTCTTGTCCACCAAGGTGTCCTCACCCACTATCTCGAAATTAACCTGCCTACCCTTCTTCTTGGCCAAATCCCTAACCAATCGCCTGAAGCGCAGGAAGGTCTCCTTGATGGGCACCATGCGGATGTCCATGACCAGGTGGTGCAAGTCCGAGGAGATGCGGTTGGTGGTCATGGCCACGTTCTTGATCATCTCCATGGAGTTCTTGTCTATGTTCACTGATGCGGTGGAGAGGTGACGCTGGAGGATGGATATGTTGGAGGCGGAGATGATTATCTCCCCGGTCAGGCCCAAGAGCTTGTCCAGATGGGAGATCTTGACCGCCATGCGGTCCAGTTCGGGGGGAGCGCCTTTGCTCACCTGATCCTTTTGATCGGCTGCGGTTTCTCCCGGGCTGTTACCACTCATGATTGAATACCCTCGCAAGAACAACGCTCACCATCTCGGCGGTTGGCGGTTTGATTAGATAGTCGTCTGCCCCCAGGCGCAGGGCCCGGAAGATGTACTTGTAGTCAGCGTGGGTGCTGAGGATGACCACTGGAATGCTACGGTACTTGGCGTTGTTGCGGAGGGCCTCGGTAAGCTCGAAACCGTCCATCTCGGCCATGACCAGATCGCTTATCACCAGATCCACTGGCGCCTTGGAGAGGAGATCCAGGGCTTCGACACCGTTCACCGCCTCGGTCACAATGAGACCCATGGAGGCGAAGAGCTCCTTTATGGTCTTCCTGACCGCCTGGTAGTCGTCCACCACCAAGACGGACTTGCCCTGCCAGATCTTTCCGTCAACTTGCTTTGCCATAGGCCGTGCCACTCTCCCAAAAAGGCCCTAAAGCCCCATTTTTCAGCGGATAAATCGTTTTTTCAGGCTCATAACACCACGAAACGAGTATAACATTATGCCACTCCCATTACAAATTTAGCCGATTTTGCCTTTTTACCCAAAAAGGCCCTAAAAGTCTAAATGAAAAGCCCCTCTGCGGCGCTCTAAACGCGCCGCAGAGCTAGAAAGATTTAGAATTCTGGGAAGAGCATAAGAATACTTCGCAAATTACAGGGTTTTAAGGCGCTCCTTGGCGACTCCGGCTGAGTAGCTCTTGGGGTATTCCCTCACCACCTTGTTGTAGAGGAGCTTGGCGGAGTTGGTGTCGCCTATGGCTTGGAAGGAGAGGCCCTGCTTGAGTAACGCGGCCGATACCAAGGTGTTCTTGGGAAAGCCAGTGATCATGGTCTGGTACTCCAGGATAGCGTCCTCGAACTTGCTCTGGAAATATAAAGATTCCCCTATGTAGTACTGGGCCGCCGGAGCCTGCTTTCCGGTGGGCTCGGCCTTTAAGTACTCCTGAAAGAGAAGCACCGCGCTGGCGTAGTCCTTCTTGTCGAAAAGTAGCTTGGCCCTATCATAGGCGCTCTCCACTGGGGCTGGCGCCGGAACGGCCGCGGGTGCCTCACCCGAGGGGCCGGCCTGCACCTGGGGCCCGGTCTGGATGGTTCCCTCCGGTAGAGGTGGCCCAGGCAAAGCTTGCGGCTGGCTAGCCGCGGCGGCTGCGCCCGCCGCGGCGGGAAGGGCTGCTTCGCCCGCAGGGTCAACCACGGGCACGGCCGGAGGGCTTAGAACCGGAACATTCGCTGGCAAAGGCGGGTTGGGTGTCACCACGGCCACGTCCAGAGGCTGGAGGTTGGCCCTCTTCTCCAGGCGGTCGAGCCTGGCCGAGAGGTACTCCAGCTGCTGACGAAGGGAAAGTCCTCCGATGGTCGCGGTGTCCACGTTTTCATTGAGGCGCTGGATATTAGTGCGCATCTGGTCTATCTCTTGCCTGAGGCCCGATCCACCGCCTCCACCAGATTGATCCTTGAGGTTGGCCACCTCCATCTTTAAAACGTTCACCTCGCGCTCCAGGGAGGAATTCCCAACCAGTCCTCCTCCCGTGGCGCATGAGCACAGGAACAAGAGGGCCAACCCGGCGATAGAGAGTGTCAGCTTATATCTCATGGAAAGTCTCCCAGCTATCAGTAAATGACCGCTCTTCCAGAGTCCTAGTGACCAGGATTACGGCCTAAAAAAGCAAAATTATTCCATTTTTTTAGCACATGCGGGCCTTATTTTCAACAAGATGGGCCATCTAGCTGAGCTTGTTTCAGGGAGCTTGTTTTAGGGAGCATGTTTTAGGGAGATTGTTTTAGCTCTGGGGAGAAGAAGAGAAATTTTTAGAAAAGTCGAGCAAAATTTTTATTTGCTAAAAATCAGAGGCCTGAAAATCCAAGAGCTTTGGAATCCTAAGACTTAGTCCAAAGGCCAGGCCTCATATCTTCTAAAAAGCTTACAAGAAAAGGCCAAAGAAGGCTAAAAAATAGACTATCGCGGCCAGTTGCCATGCTCTATGTCGCCAAGCGAGCGCTTCATCGCGTAAATTGAGGAATTTTTGCCCGATATTACGGCAAAAGCCGAAAAGGGAAAGGTGGGATCACTAGAAAAGAGAAAAAGAAAGAATGGAAGGGCGAAATTAAAGTAAGGGCGAAATAAGGGGATAGCGGAAATATTGGAGGGTGAGAGAAGAGAAACGCAAAACTTAGTGGTAAGAAATCTGGATAGGCTAGTTGCAGCTAGATTTAAGGCCCAGAGCTAAAATTTATCCGCTCTGGCTTTGAAGAAATTTTGGCGCGCGAAGTGAATAGATATCAGTTCAGACTTTTAAGGAATAGATGCTCAATATTTCAGGATATATATGCTCAAAGTTTGAAAAGATAGTAGAAATATGGGATTTCCACCACGTCAGCCTCTTCCAGTTTATGGAGGAGCACCGCGAACTGGTTCAAGCGCGGTTTCACCAAATTCAGCTCGAACTCGGTGGGCATGGCGTCCGGGCCGTAGGCCTCCAGGAGGATGCCCGTGGTCTTGTCGCTGTTTTTGCTAACCTCCAGGATGACAATGATGGTGACCTTCACGGCCACGAAGCGGATGCGATCCACTTTCACCTTGAAGTCCTTGGAAAGCTTTGGCTCCACAAAGCCCCTCTCGAAGTTCTCATCGTGGAGGAGGTTTAAGTACTCCTCATAGAGCTTGAGGTCGCGCTCGTTTAGGGGAGGTTTGTTCCTGAAAAAATCTTCCGGGAGATAGTTATCCGTGGCCCTAAGGGTTCCGGCAAAAATTCCGAAGGATATTAAGGACAGAATCAGGATGAAAATTTTAGCGTTTGTTTTCATTTTGGCTCCCTTAGGACCTTGAAGCTGAATTTTATCTTAAGTTGAGCATAGTTCCTTGTCAAGCTTGAACTCCCATATTTAATCTAACTTTTCTCACAAAATAGCTGCGGATTCTTAACAAAATTGCGCTCCTTGGCAAGTCATGATAGAGAGCTAAGATCTTAAACGCACCATATACAAGCAACAAAATCTAAAAACACCCCGCATACAGGATTTTTAAGCAAAAAGTACTTCTGAGTACCAAATAGGTAATCGCGCGCGGAGAGAAAAAATTTTTTTCCCTTGGTACTTTAGAAAAAGCTCAAGTGAAAAATGAGAGAGTTAACAAGATAAGTAAAAACATTTTCAAAATCAAAAGAAAGAGAGAGTAGGGAAAATTTTTGTTCAGCTTAGAGGCAAAAGGTCCGATACGTAAATAAGCGGGGAAAATGCGTCTCCACCGCAACCCATGGGTCTAAGGCTCACCCCAAAGGGGCCTCTGACCTAAAAAAAATTCCCCTCTAAAAGTGGCCTCCTTCTTGCAGTGTCACTTCACGGAAAGCTTCAGCCCCTTTCCCTAAGGCTCATTCCCATTAAGCCACAAGGCCCACCAAACGCAAAAAAAAGAGGTGGAACCCCAAAAGCCCGGCGGCATAGAAAAAAACGCAAAGGACGTGTGCGGGGTAAAAAGGTGACAGGGGCGGGGAGAAAATTCTCCCTAAGCTAAAAGAAACCGAAAAAGGCCATGAGGAGTTTTGGCAATGGAACAAGTGACTATAGACGGACAGAATTTTGTGGCCAGCGAAATAGCCGGAGCCAATCTTGAGGAGATACTTCTTAATATTCTGGAACATCCCTCTACCAGCGGGAGGATCATCACCGGGGTGCTCTTAAACGGCGAGCCCTACTCGGAGGAGGTTCCCCACGCCGCCCTGGAGGTGGAGCGGGAGTCCATCAAAAGCCTGGAGCTGGACACCTTGACCCTGGAGGACGTGGGAATGGCCTTCCTGAAGCAGGGTCCGGAGTATCTGGAGACCCTCATGGAGGCGCTCCCCAGGATAATCGAGGCCTTCCGCCTAGGTGACGAGCAGGAGGCCAATGAATATTTCCTCAACTTCCTGGAATCCCTACAGCTGCTCATGAGCATGCTGGAGCAGACCAGGCAGGTATTAAATCTCTGGCAGGGCCAAGACGAGGAGAGCAGCTCGGATCTTAGCCAGTTCCTGGACTCCCTGGTGGAGGTGCTCAACACCCTCATAAGCCTCCAGGAGCAGAAGGACTGGATCTTCCTGGCGGATGTCTTGGAGTACGAGCTCACCGACGCCCTTAAAAAGCTCGCGGAACTGCTCCCGCTACTGAGCCATGGCGGCCACTAAGAAAAACGGGAAGATAATCCGGAAAGCTTTATTTTCCTCTCAATTGCGATTCAGGAAGGTTAATTATGAAGGATAATAAAAAGTACAACAATTCAGATAAGGCCTTTTTAATGAAAACCCTGGAGCTTTCCAAGGACTGCCTGGATCTCGACAGGCATTTCCTAGGCGATCTGGAGAAGAAGGCCGCCTCCGGTGACGATCCCCTGGATCCCTCCCTTTGGGAAAACTTCATAGAGGCCAGACGCAACCTGGTGGACTTCACCACCTCGAATCTGAACATGCTCGCCCAAGACCGCGAGAGCCAGAACCGACACAAGGATGTCATGAGCCGCTTGGAAAGCACCCTAGGCGAGGTCGTGAAGCTAGAAGAGAAGCTCACTCGCTTCCTCTCGGAAAACCTGGGAGTGCTCAAAGAGACCATTGACGGCATAAGCAAGAACCAGGCGATTTTCTCAGCCTACGGCCGCGGAAACGGGAAACCCAGGCCCGAGGCCCTGGAGACCAGGGCATAGTCTAGCGAAAAACTAAATCCCTAAAAAATCATAGCTAAGGCCCGTGGAGAAAAGATTTCTCCACGGGCTTTTTGTTTCCCTATTAGTCGCGGATAACTCGCGCGCGCATCTAAACTAAAGTGTCTTTGGATGTTTTTAATAATTAGCTTCCCATGCTTTATGGATATTTAAGTATAGGGCCTCTACAGCCGTTAAGAAATATGGATTTTTAGCTATCTTGGCTCTCTATCAAAGGGAAGTAGAGAAAAAAACCGCGCGCAAGTTACGAGAGTGTCTCATGAACATTAACTTCAATTTAAGCTCCAGCGTTTTCAACCAAGGTGCGGGAAACAAGCTAAATCTTGGAGATGGTCTGAGGATTGGCGGGAAGAAAACATCCGAGATAGTTAAAGCAGAAGATCAAACGAGTGTAGAGCCTACCCAGGTTAAAAGCGAAAATAATGTAACTTTTGAGGTAAAACTTAGCCAGAATCTGGAAAGAGCTCAGAAAAAGACTGAGATAACTAATCAGCTAAAGAGCAGCATAATAACACTCTCGAGTGAGATTGGGCGTAAATTAGGTACCGAGGCGGAAAACGAGTTCAAGGTTGGAATATTAAAGGCCACGGAAGATTCCGTAAACGAAGAGAAAATCGCCGGCGCGGTCACAGACTTTTTCACCCAAGTGCGGATGCTCCCTGACAAATACCCGACAGCTTACAAACACTTAGCGAGCTTTAACGATTATCTCAATCTAGGCTTGGATTCCCTAAGTGACGAAAGCGCGGAGACTTGCGAGAAAGGGCTCGCCTACTCCCTAAACGTTTTCTTCAACGGCAAGAGTATTGCGGCATCCTCTGATCCGGAGATAAAATACTTTAGCACTGCCTTCGCCTGGGAAAAGCGTGAAAAGGAGCTTGAAGCGGCTGAGACCGACGACGGCCTGGACGGCTACTTCGTCATGGACTTTCCCTCAAGCGAGATAATCAAATCCGAGGATTTCTCCATATCCCAAGAATATATCCAGATGGCCGCTGACTATCTTAGGGGAAAGCTAGGGAGCGAGCAAGCGGCCGACTATCTCCTGGAAAACTATTCCACTAAATTCACGGAGTCTTTCGCCACGGTCGTAGCCACAGTAGCCAAGGAAAACGGCCAAGAGGCCGCATATGATTTCGTCCTTTTCCTAAACGAAAACGTCGCCCCCAACCTTGAGGCCAGTGGATTTACCTTCCGCGGCTGGAACTTAATGAATGATTACTCAAAGTCAAGAGACGAATGGCTAGACCTTCCCGCAGTGGACCAGGAAAACGGTTTGTGGGTTGGGGACAATGAAAAAGAGAGTGAGCTCCAAATAAAGCGGCACCAAGGCGTTCTCTCCAATTTCAACGCCACCGACTCAGAAACGGGCGCCAAACTGTCCGTTCCCGTGGTGTACGACCTAGACGAGCTCTATGACACCTTCCTGTCATCTCAAAAGAAGATAGACCTTGTGGTGTAAGCTTATTTAGAACTCTAAGATGAGAAATGCCTAAGCTTTGCGGAAGACTTAGAGCTATTATTCCAGAATGCAATATTCTTCACTTAGCTTGAGATTAGTATGCTACTAGCTTGGTATTAACATGGTATTAACATGGTATTAACATGGTATTAACATGGTATTAACATGGTATTAACATGGTATTAACATGGTA
>JAITJT010000137.1 GCA_031278795.1 Deltaproteobacteria bacterium
AAAAAAACGAGATTTAGGTTAAGTAAGAATCCAAAACCATCGCCTTAATAGACAAGGTAAACGAATCTTCAAAGTTGAATTTTTCAATCTTAGACTGATGAGTAGATCTAAAAAAATAAAAGCCGCTATCCTTTCAATCGTGAAAATAAAAATATGTATTTCAAAACTCGAAATAGCCAATAAACAAGCTATTTTCACGCTAGGATCCTAGATAAAGACCGCCATACAAGAAAACTGGAGAGCTAGTCCCCAGACACACTTATTTTATACAATTTTCAGGGTCATGAAAAGGGGGTAAACTTAATTTTTTGCTGTTAGATCTTCTTGAGACACAAAAAAAACCCTTGTCCTATTGAAAAAAGGACAAAGGTCTATCCATATAGTGTATTATTCAAGCTTTTTTGAGTAAAGTTCTACTTTTTCTGTTAGAAATCTTAACCTTTCAGCAAGGGGCTTTTTTAGCGAATATAAGGGTTTGAGCTACTTTTATAGTGTTGCAGTATATTTCTAGGTAAAATAAATATTCTCTCTAAGCTTTAGGGAATCCAAAGGACTGAGTTGTTAGAACCAAGCTCGCGCCTCTTTAGGCCAGGGCCGATGGCTATGAGATTATATGTCGTTAAAATTCAAATCGCGTTCACATTCACCGGGAGCGTCCCTCTCTGAGGTCGCAATATGTTCAAAAAAGTATCTACTGCGTCCAATAAATTTCCTGAATTATCAATTTGATAGGTAAGTAAGGATTCTGGTACTAGAAATTGTTCGGCTCCCCTTTCCAGACGCTCCATGATACCGCTTAGGCTCTCTCTTTTTCTCTGAAAAAGACGAGTTGTTACGATATCAGGATCCGCGTATATCTCGATCACCTCAAGTTTTGGAAACAACTCAGATGCTCTCTTTAAATACTCTCTCGAGCCGTTGACAATAACAGTACGCCCTAACAGTAGCTCTTGCTCCATCTCTCTTCCGATTCCATACTTGAGTCCGTGGCTTTCCCAATATAGAGAAAACATTCCAAGGTTTTGCATCCTCATGAACTCTTCATCGGTCACAGGTATGTGATCTTCACCGGATGCATCATATTCTCTGGTTATATAACGCTTGATAATTGTGACGCTTTGGTCTAAATGAGGTTTCAAGGCGTTTAGCACCGTATCTTTTCCAACGCCCGATCTGCCGATTAAGTACAACAACCTTCCAGAGCTGTTATTGAATTGATTATTTTCTTCACACACAATACTCACCATATTACTTAAGTGTTAATTCGTACCTGTGTCAAGGCACAATTATCCCGTAACCCTTATATTTCAAGGTTTTTCGTATAATCATTAAATATCTTGTTTATTTAACGAGGCGGAAAATGTTTTTGTAAATTAATTGAATAATAATATGTCAAAGCTTGGCTTATGATTGCCGCTGTCCTAAAAAACCCTTGAACCGCCCACCCAAACCGATTCGATCTTTGGCCGCTTATGGCTCAAGCTCACCCTTATAAGATCCGCTTTCAGGCCAGGGGCTATATTTCCCCTATCACTCAGTCCGGCGGCTTTGGCCGGGTTCTTGGTGACGGTGGCCATGGCGTCTTCGAAACTGTAGCCGTGCTTAAGCCATAGGGCGAAGGCTCCGTGGATCAGACTTGACGGCACGTAGTCGGAGGATAGGCAGTTCAGGTGACCCGCCTTGGCCACGTCAGCGGCCAAGACGTTTCCGCTGTGTGAAGACTCGCGTATCAGGTTGGGAGTGCCCATGATCACCGTGAGTCCCGCCTTATCGGCCTTGGCAGCGGCTTCCATGGTCGTGGGAAACTCGCTGATGACGGCACCTTGCTCCAGTGCCAGGTCGATATGGGATACTTCAGTGTCATCGTGGGTAGCTAGCGGGATATTGTGTTTCCGGGCGTAGGAGACGATTCTTTCGATGTTAGCCTCAGCGCATTTATCCCTGATTTCTTTTATCCTCAAGGCGTCTTTCTCCAGCTCCTCCATGTCCATGATTTTTCTGTTGTATTTAGCCCAATCTTCTATTCTTCTCCACTGGCGCTGCCAGGGAGTGTGATCCATGATGCTCAGAAGATCTGGTCTTACGCATTTTAGAGCGTCATTGAATAGCCTGAGCATGTCTTTGGAGCTAATCTCGCACCTTATGTGAAGGAGGTGCCTTGCCCTTAAGTACTGCTTGTACGTGGCGTAGGCCATAAGAGATGTTATGAGCATAACCTCCCGGCCTTTGTCGATGGATTCGCCCACGCAGACGGAGTCATAGACCGTGGTTATCCCGGAACTAACCATCTCCGCGTCGTGGGCTTCCAACGCACCTAGCCCATCGTTCCAGTAGATGCCTGGTCTGGGCATGAGGTGCCTCTCCAGGTTGTCGGTGTGGAGCTCCACCAGGCCAGGAAGGAGGTAATCACCGTTAAGATCCACCTGTCCGGAACCCTCCGTGAAATTGTCCGACACTTCCACTATGAGACCGTCTCTTATGAGGACATTGGACTCTTTTACGCCTTCAGGGGTAAGGATCTTCCCCCCTATGAGGAGGAGCTCCTTGGGTTCCTCGTTTACGCTTTCACCACTTTGCAGTCGATTCAGCAACATAATCCACCTACCAGTCATAATTTTGAAATAATCGCGTATCCTGTATGTTCTTTGGATTTAATCTTTTTAAAGAGCTTAGAGCGTATAGCCTTTAAGAAAAAAATCTCATGAGTAAGCGTCTCATCTGACACCTGTTGCCCTGAGCTCACTTTCCGTGAGCTCATCCTCATCCAGAGTCCCTCGTCCTAGATCAAGTGGCGCGAGTTCTAGGACAGAGTCTGAGACCATGTCCCTTATCTCCCGGTCGTGGAATACCCCCACCACCGCGGTGCCGCGTTTCTTGGCATCTATAATGAGATTCGCCACTTTTTCCCGGTTTTTCCTGTCCAAGGATGCCGTGGGTTCATCTAGTAAGAGTACCGGAGACTCCTTTATGAGGCCTCTCGCGATATTCACGCGCTGCTTTTCCCCACCGGAGAATGTTAGAGGTGGAAGCGACCAGAGCCTTTCCGGAACCGAGAGTGTTATGAGGGCCTCCTTGGCCCTCTCCAGGCTCTCTTTTCTAGGTTTCCCTTGTGATATAAGAGGGGCGGCAACTATCTCCACTGCTGGCACTCTGGGTATGACTCTTAGGAACTGGCTCACGTAGGAGACGCTGTGTTTACGCATATCCAGGATTTCCCGCTCGCTGGCCTGGGCTAGATCCAGGTATGCGCCCTGGTGGGCCACCTTGAGGGAACCCTCACATATGCGGTAGTTTCCGTAGAGGCAGCGTAGTAGCGTGGATTTTCCGCAACCTGAGGGGCCGTTTACGCTTAAGCAGCTGCCAAAGGGCACAAGTAGGTTAACGTCCACAAGCGCCGTGATATGAGCCGGACCCTGGTGGTGGAGGGTGAAGCTCTTCTTAAGGTTTTCAGTTATTATGGCGTTTTTGAGCATCTATGCCTCGCCTAGGACTGAGGATACTAAGAGCTGGGTGTAGGCTTCCTGCGGGTCATCCAGCACCTGATCCGTAAGGCCCCGCTCGATAATCTTTCCGTTTTTCATGACCAAGAGCCTCTCGGTTAAAAGTCTAGCCACACCCAGGTCGTGCGTTACCAAAACCACGGCCAGGTTGAACTCGGCTGAAAGCCCCCTGATGAGATCCAGTACCCTGGCTTGAACCGAGACGTCCAAGCCTCCAGTGGGCTCATCCATGTAGACGAGCCTGGGGCTCGTCACCAGGTTTCTGGCTATTTGCAGCCTCTGGCGCATGCCGCCAGAGTACTCCTCCGGACGCGAGTCCAGCCTGGCAAGCGGGAGTTCCACCTTGTTCAGCCACTCGGCCGCGCGCGCCCTGGCCTCACCGTAGTTCCTCAAACTACCGGAAAGAAGCCTCTCAGCGACGTTTCCTCCGGCGCTGACCTTGAGTCTTAAGCCCAAGGCAGGATCCTGGTGCACAAAGCCCATGTCCGTGCGCATGAGAGCCCTACGCTCTCTTTCCCTTAAGGAGAAAAAGTTGCGCTCGCAGCCGTCTCTACCCGCAAAATACAACTCGCCGGAGTTGGGCTTGATAGCTCCGCTTAGAATGTTTAGGAGCGTAGTTTTGCCGCTACCACTCTCGCCTACGATACCCAAGACCTCACCAGGATAGAGCTCGAAGCTGATTTGATTCACGGCCACTATATCCCCAAAACTCTTGGAGAGCTCAACGGCCCTTATGAGAGGAGGTGTCATATGTTAATCATTTCCTCCCATTGTTTTTTGCTTTGAAGAAAATTCATTAAGAGGCTGATTATTCATCCCAGTTTTTTCTTGAGCCTTCACTCTTTCCTCGCAGTAGTCCGTGTCCGAGCAAACAAAGATCCTCTCACCTTGGTCTCCCGTTATAACCTCATCTAGAAAGCTATCCGTGGAACCACATATGTCGCAAGTGCGCCCAGAGATACCCCTTTTGAAGGGATAGTCCTCAAAGTCTAGACTAACTACAGGTGTGTGAGGTGGTACCGCATAAACGCGTTTTTCTCTACCAGCTCCAAAGAGGTGTAGGGCCTTGGACATATGAAGCTTTGGGTTGTCGAAACGTGGAATGGGCGAAGGGCTCATGGCGTAGCGGGAATTTACTATGGCTGGATAGTCATAGCTTGAAGCTATTTCACCATGGCGTGTTATATCCTCATAGAGCTTGACATATAGAATTCCGTACTCGCTATTAGCATGAAGGGCGCTAGCTTCGCTCTCCCTTGGCTCCAAAAAGCGTAGTGGCTCCGGTATGGGAACCTGGTAGACCATTATCTGCCCTTCTGTTAACGGCGTTTCAGGTATTCTGTGCCTGGTTTGGATAATTGAGGCTTCATTGGTTTTCCCAGTTATCTTCACAAAGGCTGTCTTGTGGAAAAACTTCTGGATTGAGACCGCATTGGTGGTGTCCATGGAGCCCTGGTCAATCACTTTCAGCGTGTCATCTGGGCCAATGATGGAGGCGGTCACCTGGATACCTCCGGTGCCCCAGCCGTAGGGCATGGGCATTTCTTTCCCGCTAAAAGGCACCTGGTAGCCTGGTATGGCTACAGCCTTAAGAAGAGCTCTTCTCACTAGCCTCTTGGTGTCCTCGTCCAGGTAGGCGAAATTTAGACCGCTCGCCTTCATGAGAGAGCCTCCTCACTGTTTCCCGGTATACCGGAGCTATTCTGATTATGTGTCTCTGTCACTCTTTCTTCCACCTTCTGGAGGGAGTTCACAATTGTTTCTCCGGAACCTAGCTCAGTCTTTGTGTCTTTAGCCTGTTTTGACTTCCTGATATCTCTCAAGAGGCCTATTTCTGATTGGAAGTCCACGTAGTGGGGCAGTTTTAGGTGGCTTACGAAACCTGAGGCCTCCACGCTGTCCCCGTGGGCCAGGACAAATTCCTGATCCTGGGCTGGGCCCTTCACAATCTCGTCAAAATCCTCGGCGCGCAAGGATCTTTCCACTATGGCCATGGATAGGGCCTTTTTCTCGTTGTTTCCGAAAACCAGGCCGTAACCCCTGGTGAACATGGGCCCGTCACTTCCTTTCATGAACTGGTTGACGGTCTCGCACTCGGTTACCTCAATCTCTCCAATGGTCACGGGAAAACCTAGTTCCTGAGGCACGAATTCCACTTTAATCTTCCCAATTTTTAACTCGTTTACGAAAGGATGGGTGGAGCCAAAGCCGCGCTGGGTGGAGTAGGCCAAGGAAAGAAGAAAGCCCTCATCAGCTCGTCCTAATGTCTGAAGCCTCATGGAACGCTCCATGGGAAA